>DSCO01000055.1 GCA_011049045.1 Methanomicrobia archaeon
AATGTGCACTCGAACTGTTCCAGTTCTACTGGAACTTCATCAACGAGTTCAAGCGAGGAACTTCGCCTGCAATGCTAGAGGGATTGATGAACCATACCTGGAGCTGGCATGAATTCTTCTACTATTGATTAGCTATTCTTTATTAGGACAATAGGGAATTGAAGGATCTTCAGCTTGAAATAAAATACGCGAGGCCGTGGAACCCGTACGCGCGCCGTTTGATGATCTTGATCTCGGTTTTGAATTTGGTACACGCTCAGCTCATGGCCGCTAGCCAGTCAGCTCAGCCGTATCACCGGTATCCACCGCTCGTGTCGCTTGCCGTTGATCTCAACGAACTCTATCGAGGCGGAACTATTTCCTGAAAAAAGGGTGAAAGAGGCCTTGAAGCCCCTTCCTTTCGTGCGGGTCTACAGCAGTGTTTTAAGATGGGTGATCAGCTCATCTATATCCGTGCATATCTCCTTTTGAACGTTCGGGTCTTTTATCCAGTCGTTCTTCGGATTACCGCCGAGCGAGCCGTCGGCCTTGGCACGTATATCGTGCTCTAACTTATCGATCGCCTCTTTATAATCGCCCGCTAGTATCATCATGCGCACTTCCCCGATTTTCTCCGATAAGGCCTTCTTCCGCTGGAGTGGATTGTTTAATAAGCTGACGTTCGGCAATTCAAACCAATAGGTCCACGATAATGTTGCTGGTACAAAAACGGTTGCGCATGCAGTGGCGTTTACAGGACCGCTTTTATTAAAGAATTCTCCAGCAACATTGTGCCATGCAGTTACAGTGGCGCAATTTTCGTACTCCCCATACGCTAAATCATCGACCGTTACATCGAAGGTTATTCTAAGACTACGTCCAGGTTCCAACGGTTCAAACTGAGTTAAGTTCCACCAGGTGACATGGTAAGCAATCCAGCCTTCGTCATCAATACCACCGGCCGTAGCATCTGGGGACGGGTCTGAATTACCTGCATAGCTCAATCCTGCATTTGATTGCTTTAGGGGAAAGCTGTCGGTTACTGAAAGGTTGGTAATGGTACCGTTACCGCTATTGTTGATCCAGAGCGTTATCTCAAGCGTCTCTCCGGGAACAGCCCAAAGAAAACTCTCACCGTTTATCAACTTCTCTATTTGTATCAGTTCAGCGTAAACCGGCGTCATCAGGCCGAAGCATAGCGCTAGTAAGACCAAAATAGTAAATAAGCTCCTCTTCGTCATGTTTCACCTCCTTCTCGTTTGGGTACTTCTATCGCGCCCCTCCTCGGCGCCCCGTTGGAAGAGCGAAAAGCGACCTGCTACCTCGAGAAAAGGTCAAGAAGTACTTTTATTTTATTGCTCGTAGAAGTTCTCCAGTGCCGCTCTCTCTATCTTCCAAGATCGAGTATGCACTGGTCATAGTTAAACGGTTAAGGATTAATCGTCCGTACCAAAAGGACTGACACCGCGGCGTCTGCTCACCGCAGTTGGACGGGCGAAGTACTAAAAAAAAAATCAAAGGGCAAGGCGCTGCGGGTGTATACGGCAACCGATAAGGCCGCGGAAGTGAAGGAGGTACTGAAGTGCCAGCGCCGTAGGGTACGATGGAATCGGCCTTCCTGTCGATCCTCGTAGGGCTCGAGAATGAGATCGACGACGAGTTACGGAGAAAAATAGAAGAACAGGAGGAACGGCAAGCTCAGTTACTTGTTCTTATTCCTTTAGGATCGCCTCAATAGTCTTAGCAACGTCGCCCAGTAGCTTCTTCTCCTCTGCAGTCAGATTCGGAGCTGCCTGTAATCCCTTGAGCACACCTACCGCTTCAATACCCTTGCTCATCGATGGTAGCACAGGCTTCTCAACCAATCTCTTGGATCGCTTCTTCGACCGCTTATGGTTCTTCCTCACATGCCGCGCCAGATCAAGGGGCTTCTCAAATGGTTCGCCACAAAATTTGCACTTATATTCTGCCATAATGTCACAACATAAAACAGAACTATATAAATACTAGTGATATTTATCGAAGCTGGACATTTGTAAACCACTTTTGGGTGTAGAAAAGTACGAGAAGCTTAACACCGCCCTCGTTTTGTGCACCGTAACAGTCACCGTACTCACCTGGTTCCCGGCTACAGTAAGCCCAGAGCGCCAAAAATTACCTGCGCCGTTAAGAAAACAATGCTGACAAGAGCAGCCCCCTCATTTCTTCACCTGCTCGGCCTTCAGATAAGTCTCTGCCATTTGCTACTTCGAGGAGCGCCGGTACGCTTCCGTTAAGTATCCTTAGTTGCCCATTGCCGCTTACGATATTCACCGTGCAGAAAAGCGGCCAGCGAAACACCTTGCCGACGCGGGTTCTTCTTAGATACCACACAGTTACGAAATCCCCGTTCTGGGTGCGCTTGTGGATCACGCAGGGGGAATTCTTTTAACTCTCCGCGAACGATAGAGAAGCGGTGGTATGCATGCCAGAAGCATCGGAGCAAAAGACGGTACGATTCAAGTATAAATTGAGCAATTGGGAGATCGAGATCGAGGGCGATCGGGATTTGATCAAGGAGGTCGTCTCGGAGATAAAGAAGAAGGAACTGCCGCCTTATGGCGGCATGGATACAGGCGGGGTCGTCCCGGGGCTATATACCTAGCACACCCCCTGCTGCTGAGGGCGTGCGGCTTCACGGTCAGTCAGTATAGCCTGTGCGGGCTAAGGCTACTTCTCGATCACCATCTCCTCAACGGCCATGCCGAAGTGCCGTGCTGTAGCCGTCATATGAACGAGCACCTCATCGCCGGGTTTCAGATCAACGACCGAGATCGGCTTCTCCGTGCCCATCAATTTGATCGTTTCGGCGTTCTGGAGGATGATGCTGCACGGTCGCGGCTTGCCCTCCGCGGTCTCAACTTCGGCCTCGACGAGCATCAGCGGCCGTTTCTCGATCTTGACGCGGCCGACAACCGCTCTTCGGGTCGTGCCCGCCGAATTCACGATCAAAACGTCATCTCCTGACCCCAACTCGACCAGATACTTCGTCTTCTCGCCTACAAGGATGTACGCGTAGACCGCGCCTGCATTCACTCTGAACGGTCGCGCCGCGACGTACGGGCTCTCTTCCGATTCGGAATGAACCAGAAAGAGCACAAACGACTGCGAGCCCACGAGCATGCCCTCGCCGCGTACCATCAACGAGCAGGTGTCCACACAGACCCGGTCGCCCATCTCGAGTTCTGCGACCCTGGTAACCCGTGCTGTGGTAAGCGGAATCGAGGCAGTGGTGCTCGCATCGCGGATCTCTACCGCGCGTTTTATCTCAGAGACGTCGTCCGTATCGAGCAGAACGCCGTCGGCACCATACTCCAGTGTTTCCAGCGCGGTTCGCGCTTCTTCCGCGCTCTGCACGCCAGCGATCACCTTTGCCTCCTGCTGCTGCAGTTCCGCGATGATATTCTCCAGCGGAATGATCTTCCAATCCCGGCCGATCACCAGCACGTACGTGCTCTGCTCCGCAAGTGCAACGGCAAAACGTTCGTAAGCCTTGCCGCGCAGCTCCACATAGCCCGCCGTGAGCGTCTTACCAACCGTCTGCTTGAGTGCGTTGTAAACGCGGGATTCGGCAAAATCAGCGGGGATCGGTGTGGTGCCATCGCCCTCGCTCCGTTTTCCCAGGACGAGAATATCCGCACCTTCTAACGGTTCCGTCTCGTTAACGAGGGCTGCTATCCGGATCCGACCGAGCTCCCGCACCTTCGCGATGTCCTCGGGCTCAATGAGCACCACGTCAACGCCGCTTTCTAAACTCGCGGTAATTCGCGCCTTGCGCGCATTCCACGCGCCAGCATCCGCATCTGCCTTGATCCAAACCTCTTTCTTCTTCTCGGTCATTGCCCTTCTCATCACGATACTAACGAACAGAAGAAGTTATCTTACGGGGAGCTCGACTATTTCAACTCATCCAGCGCTTCTTGCGCAGTATAGTTTTCGTGCACGATCTTGCTGAGCGCTCGCGTCATCCGTGCTGGATCCTTATGCTGAAAGACGTTTCGACCGATCGAGATGCCCGCGGCACCCGCAGCGATCGCCTCCTCCACCATCTCCATCAGCTCCTCGTCAGTATTCGTCTTCGGCCCACCTGCGATGATCACCGGTACCAGACATGTCTGCACCACCTCTTTAAAGCTGTCTGGATCGCCCGTATAATTCGTCTTGATCAGATCAGCGCCAAGTTCCGCACCGACACGAGCCGCGTGCATCACCATTTCCTGCTCATGCTCGTTCTTCACCTTCTTCCCGCGCGGATACATCATTGCCAGGAGCGGGACACTCCACCGCTCGCAGATCATGGTCATTGCACCGAGCGCCTCGAGCATCTCCGCTTCGGTATCCGCACCCACATTCACGTGCATCGAGACAGCATCAGCACCCAGCCGAATTGCCTCTTCCACCTGCGCGACGACCACCTTGTTCAGTGGGTCGGGCCCCAGCGACGTGCTCGCGGAGAGATGGATGATGAGGCCGATATCTTTACCATAACCCCGGTGCCCCGCTATGACGATCCCCTTATGCAGCAGTACCGCGTTCGCACCGCCTTCCGCGACCGCGTTCACCGCGTTTCGCATGTCGGTCAATCCGTAGATGGGCCCTGCGGTCACGCCATGGTCCATCGGGACAATGACGCTCCGCCCGCTGTTCCGCTCGAAGATCCGCTCCATCCGGATGCTCTTGCCGATACCCATGCGCTCCATCCGCTCTCTTATACTGGTCATCTTCTCTTCTCTACCCTACTCTTTACTATCCCTTTTCCGCTTCGCCTCTCTTCAATCTACTTACTGTAATGGAACCACCGGCATTTTGCCGTTTGTCTGCGGGGCAGTGGATGCATCTGCATTCATGCAATCATGCATACATTCAATCATTCAATCGTTCATTCAGTTCTCAGCGCCGGTGTCCTAAGCAGGTGCGTTCCAGATGTGCAGTTATGTACTTCGGAGTATAAAAATGTACACCTTCGCCCGTAATTCAGAAGTAGTCCACCGCACGCACAACCGCGGGCTCAGACTAACCGCACGGTCTCCAGATTCATCGGTGCCGCGGTCTCGATATTGAGCTTCTTGTGGATCCCGCTGGCCAGCGCGGTGCACTTGCTTGGCTCGCCGTGCATGCACAGCACCGTGGAGGGGAGCGGCCGTATCCGCCGCACATACTCGACCAATTGGTTGCGATCGGAGTGCCCGGAGAAGCCATCGATCGTCCGGATATCCAGCTCCACTTTTACCGTATCCACCCGACCGCCGTTCGCGAATTGCATCTCGTTCCAGCCTTTCTGGATCCGCCGGCCGAGCGTACCTTCCGCCTGGTAGCCGACGAAGATCAGCTTATTCAGATCAGAGCTCGCCAGGCCTTTGAGATATTCAAGCACCGGCCCGCCGTTGAGCATGCCCGAGGTCGAGAGGATGATCGAAGATTCCTTATTCTCGATTACCGCCTTGCGCTTTTCCGCGTCATCGACCTGAACAAAAACGTCTGATAAGAAGGGATTCTCGCCCTGGAAGATCGAGTTCTTGAGGTTCTTGTTCAGATATTCCGGGTATGCTGTATGCACCGCCGTGGCCTCCCAGATCATGCCATCTAAATAGACCGGCACCTCTAAGTCCATACCTTCCAGAGCGATCATTACCTCCTGCGATCGGCCAACCGCGAAGGCCGGGATGAGCACTTTACCGCCTTTCTCCATTGTGTGCGCGATCTCATCCTTCAGATACTTCTCCGCTTCCTTGCGCGAGGGCTGTAAATCGTTCATGCCGCCATAGGTGGACTCCATCACCAGCGCCTCAAGCCGCGAGAAGCCGTTGAAGGCCGGGTCGAAGAGGAACGTGCGCTCATACTTGATGTCGCCCGTAAAGGCTACGTTGTACAGCCCCTTCCCGGCGTGGAAGTACGCAATTGAAGAGCCCAGTATGTGCCCTGCATTGTACAGGGTGAGTTTGACATCCGGTGCGATATCGGTAACGTCGCCGAATTTCAACGGGATCGTATGCCGAATAGTGTCACGAATAAAGGCAGATTTATACGGGATTTTCTTACCCTCTCGTGCTGATACCTCGAGATAGTCGAGTAACAGAAGCGACATGAGATCGCGCGTCGGCTGTGTCATGTACACGGGGCCATCATATCCGTACATGAACAGGAGTGGGACAAGGCCTGAGTGATCAAGATGCGCATGCGTGACCACCACGGCGGTGAGATCTTTAATCGGCAGCACTTCGGGCGCATACAGGTACGGTGTTCCTTCCGAGCCGACACTGACGCCGCAATCGATCAGGATCTTGGTCTCCGGCGTCGAGAGCATGAACGAATTCCGGCCAACCTCGCGACAGCCGCCCAACATCGTTAACCGCAGCCACTCGTCTTCTTTCGTCTTCTCACTGTAGATCTTCCGGCCAACACGCTTCAGAAAATCCTTTCTGAATTCGCTTTCTTCGCGTAAATAGCGGCGTGTGCTCTTGATGATTGAGGATTGGATCGGTGGTGCCCTGATGACGTTCGGCCGCCATCCGATCTCCTTTGCCACCTCGCGTAAGGTTGTGCCATGCGTCCCGATGACCAATCCCGGCTTCTCAGCCTCGATGATCACCTCCGCGGTGTCCATATTAAAATAAATATCTCGTATCCCGCCCTCTTCGGGCACTATATTATGGATGACCTTCGTCGCCTTATCCGGCTCCATCAAGATGGTGCTGCTCGGCCTGACCGAGATGCGCTTCTTCAACTCCTTCGCCAGTGTACGAACGATCGCGCCGTCGTCCACGAAGGCCTGCGTGTCCTCAGTGTAGATCACCAACTCCGGGCCCTCGAACTCCACGTTCGTTAGCTTCACGTCGGTCGGCAGGAGTTCAACGATTCGCCGCTTTAGGTCTAAAAGCGTCTCTTCCGCTGTCATTGTATCTATCGCTCCTCTCCTACAACTTCTCGGTTGCTCTCTCTTCTCGCTTTAACTTGCTTGGAGGTAGCACTGATCCGTGGGGATCCCTTCTCGCAACGTCCAGCACGTGCTACAGTCGAGTACGGTGCAAAATTCCTTACGCTCTGCCTGCGGTCAAACGAAAGAATGAGTTACTTCAACGAGCTTTTTATCTCCTTGACTTCCTCATCGCTCAATTCAGTATACTTATCCTCCGTTATGACAATCACCTCAATATCCTCACCCGATGCGCTGTCTCGTTTCATCGCTGAGTGCACCGCCTGGATCGCGAGAGCAATTCCCGCGTCCACGGACAAATCGGCGGTGTACCGATCTTCCAGCACACCGTAAGCGATGGGTGAGCCCGAGCCGGTGGCGGCGATTTCCTTCTCCTCGGTATTGCCGCCGAGCGGGTCGATTGAGAATATGTGAGCCCCATCTCGATCGATACCCCCGATCAGAAGTTGCACAATGTAGGGATAATAGCGACTCCCGCTCATCACGTTAGAGAGCAAGGTAGCCACTGCACGAACGGTCATTGGCTCGTCCCGGCGAATCTTGTAGAGCTGCCCTTCAACGCGCATCACGCGAATGAGCGCCTGCGCATCGCCTACCACACCAGCCGTCGTTATCCCGATGCGATCGTCCAGCTGATAGATCTTTTTCGCGGTCTTTGAGGCGATGAACGAGCCCATCGTCGCCCGCTTCTCACTGGCTAACGCGACGCCGTCAGTGCAGATCAGACCAACGGTCGTCGTTCCTTTCTTTACCTGATCCATTATCTCCATCTTCAGATTCCTCCATGCGTTGTTGTCAATTTCACGTGTTTTACTCCTTTCAGACTCATGATGCTCTCCGCCAACGCTTTTATCTTCTTCGCATCACCCTGAATCACGATGATCTCGAAGCAATTCTCGTGGTCAAGATGAATATGGGTTGACGACTTGATCATGTCGATATAGCGGTGCTGAACGGTCGTGAGCTCGTCACCAAGGCCTCGCTGCCCGTGATCATAGATGTACGTAATGGTTCCGATCTCCTCGCCGGTCTCCCGTTCCATCCATTCGTATTCGACGATGTATGCCCGTATCGCGTCCCGTATCCCTTCAGACCGGGACGAGTATCCCCGACCGTAAATGATCGTATCAAACTTATTGAGCAAATTTGAGGGGAGAGAAACCCCTATTCGGGTCAGTCCCCGCCCTTCTTCCATCTTCCAGCCTCCTCAAATGACACTACCCTTCTTATTATCTCTTCAGCCTTACAAAAGGCCCGTGAATCATACTTGGTTATCCGGACAACCGTAGCGTGAAAACCGCGATCTCTGAGTTCTCGTTCCAGTTGCGCTTCGTCGAATTTCTGATCGTACCCTAATGCTAGTATATCCGGATCGATACTATATAAAGGTTCGTACATATCTGTTTCGCTCCCGAGCAGCGCGTTATCCACCACTTTCAGCGCGGCTACCATCTGCACTCGTTGCTCTTCGGGGATGATCGGTGTTCGCTTTCGCTTCTTCACCGTCGAGTCTCGTGCGACAATGACGTAGAGCTCATCGCCCAACTTCCTCGCCTCTTCCAGGAACAACAGATGGCCGGGATGCAGGATCTCAAATGTCCCGGTCGCCAATACTCTTACCATAGCAGATCCTCATCTTCTGCTCGCAGCTCAGTCGTCGCGCCCCTGCGTATCCTGAGTTCCCGCTCTTCGCCGCGTGCGTCATAACAGCGCCAGTCCTGCTCTCCATACGGGTAGCAGGTGATAAGGTGATACCCGCCCATGCGCGGAAAGATCCGCAGATCCTGTTCCGACGGTCGCAAGGATCCCCGCTGGGGGTGACTGTGCACCGTCCCCACCCGGCGCAGACCCATAGGTATCATCTCCGGCCGTATCACGGCGCTCCGCTCAGAGGAGATTGTGCCGGGCAGGAAAACGACCTCACTAATAAGATCTCCCTCGGCGCAGAGCAGCCCGAAGAACTCGTGTGGATGACTCGATTTGCTCACTTCGCGTATGAAGTCTAACGCCTCACGTGCGATCTCCAACGGTTTTCCGCTCTTGCGCATGGTTTGATCTCGCCTGCTTCTCCGTCTTCTGGGATGACAATCGAAAGCTGATCTAAGAATCAGCTTTCAGGTTAAGTAAGTTTGAACTCAAAGGTGCCTTCTGTTCTGAGTTCGGCTGCTGTAGGGAGTGTGTCAAACTTCGCACGGAGCAGTAAGTCCGCGACCGTGTAGTTCAAGACCCGAGTGATTCCGATGATGGAGGTGGTGGGTCGTGGATTCACATCCACAACGTACGCGGCTCCGTCATGATCAACCACAAAATCGATCCCCACGTAGCCCGCACCGCCCAGCGTAGTGATCACCGCCATACTGATCTGCTGAATCTTCCGCGCGATCTCGTTATCGAGCAGGTAAGGCACGTACCCGCCGCAGTATTTCAGACGTCCGTTCTCCGTTCTGATGTATTGCTTGTTGATGGTGAGGGGGAGGATCGAGGATCTGCTCGCGATGAGGCTACAGCTCAGATCATCGCCCTTGATAAATTCCGAGATGAAGCTATCGGGATCAGCGTACGGTCTAGACAGTTCACCTCGCTGCCCCCTGTTCATCAGCAGGATGAGGTTCTCGGATGCGCAGCCAAACCGCGGCTTGCTGATATATGCTCGTGATCGCGTGCCGAACTGCAACACTTCATCCGCGGTGATAATTTTCGGCACGACTATCCCCGCAGCACTCAGAAGCTCTGAGGTTCTGACCTTATCGGCGCAGATGGCGACGAACTCAGAGGGGCAGCCCAAATTGACCGTTTTCGTTTCCAGAAGCCGCGTTAGCCCGGCAAGCTCAACGTCTGGCGCGATAACGATGCCCGCGTCACACCGCGCTGCAAGTCGCTCCACGGCCGCCGCAAAATCCGGCTCGCCCTCCGGATAAACAACCTCGTGACCCAGCCGCTCAAAGCCCTGCTTGAGCGTTGCAAGCATCGCCGCACCTTCCTGCAACAATGAAGTGTTCTTCCCGGCACCTCCGCCGACGGCGTACTCGGCGACCAGAATCCTCATCCGCTTTACTCTAGCTCGGTATCGACGTGAGCGTCTTCCCACACTCGGCAAGTTTGGCCAATGCGATGAGCACATTGAGGAAATAATCGTTTTGCAACGGTTTCCCGAGCTCCTCTTCCCAGCTCTTTTTTAGCTCATTGAATCGCTTGAGCGTCGTTTCTGAGAGCTTCCCGAGGCTGGAGCCATAAACGAACGCTTCCGCTTTCACAGCTTTTTTCATCGGGGCCTCTTCTACCTTCGGGACGCCGCGCTTCTCCCGGCGCATGCCCGCTATGGTGAAGCCCATAGCATTGATCGCCCGTGTCACTGAGGAACGTTTGATCGGGCTCTCACGGCTCTTGTTCTCTTCCGCGAGTATCTCATCGACCGTGATCGTCCCGACCACTATCCGGTCACGGTACTTCTGAAGCCAACCCGGTCCTTTCTCCTCGCTCGTTGCTTTTGTGTCCTGCTCTTCAGAGTGATCGTTTTCGCTCATTTCTGCCTCTTTCGTTGCTTTACGCTGCAGCTGACTCGTCGGGTAACCCAGAGCGTTGATCGCCCGGGTCACCGAGGAGCGTTTGATCGGGCTCTCACGGCTCTTGTTCTCCTCCGCGAGTATCTCATCGACCGTGATCGTCCCGGCCACTATCCGGTCATGGTATTTCTGGAGCCACCCAGGACCCTTCAGTGCCGCGGTGGAGGAATCCTCACCTCCTGAGTTTTCCCTCGCCGCCGCCAATTCGTCATTCTCATCGTTCGGCATTACATCACCTGAATGTACCATAGCCTTCACCACTCGTTTCACCGTTGTGATCTTGATCGGCACATCCCTGCGCTCGTTCTCCGCTTCGAGAATCTGCTCGGCGGTGATCGTGCCCTGCTCAATTCGATCACGGTACTGCTGTACCCATGCGGGGGCCGTTTCCATAACGTTCGGATCGTCGTCCCGTTCTCCGCCCTCAATCAGAGCGGTCGATTGCGCTGGGCCCTTCGTTCGCCCTCGCAAGCCCGAAATCGGAAGCCCCATGGCATTAATCGCCCTCGTGACCGAGGATATTTTAATAGGAGTCTCTCGGAGCCTGTTCTCCTCCGCAAGAATCTGCTCAACGGTAATCGTGCCAGCCTCTATCTGTTCTTTATACTTCAAAATCCAACTCGGCGGCTGCTCTATCCTGCCCATTTCTTCTCCTTCCGATCTCAAAGATATTTATGCTTCTTATCTAAATAAGCTAAACATACAAGAGCATAAAAGATACGACAGGTGGTGAGGAGAAATTCCCTGCGGTAAGAAGCGAAAGATACAGAAGATGCGGAAACACAAGTTGAAGAAGCGACGAAAGAAGATGAGATATAAGAAATAGTCCGCCTAACCGCCGCTGTTTCACGAGTGGCTCTTTTCTCTGCTTTTTTAGCTGAGCATGCTGCTAGGGTCAGGTCGTACTCGTCTTTGCTGCTCCCGGCGAGCTTCTCCAGGAGGTTCTTAGGGTAGTCGGTCCCGTCCTTTGCTCGTTCCACCGATCTCAGGATGTCAGGACGTCTCGTTCGCTCTTGCTCCCGTATATTTATGTAGTCTGGCCCCTTATACAGTGTATCCCTGTCATCACCGTGAAGGAGGGGACACAAGAGCGCGAAAAGGGTAAAGGAGGCGTTACCGAAATCATGAAGGAATTGACCGAGGTACGGACGTTGAAGGAGGGGAAGTATGTCATCATCGATGAAGAGCCCTGCACGATCATGAGCATAACCACCTCGAAGCCCGGGAAGCATGGCGCGGCAAAGGCACGATTGGAGGGCATCGGTGTCTTCGACTCGCAAAAACGGACTGCAGTCCAGCCGGTGACGGCCAAGATTTACGTGCCGATCATTGAGCGAAAAAGCGGCCAGGTGCTTGCTGTTATAGGCACTACGGCACAGATCATGGACCTGGGAGACTTCTCCACGATCGAAATAAAGATCCCGGAAGAGATGATGGACCGGATCGAACCCGGCAAAGAGGTACCTTTTTTACATTACGAAGCGAAATACAAGTTAGTATAGTAGTACTGGAGGGGGTGTGCAGCAGAGGGATGGCCGAGAAGAAGCTGGTAGGAAAGATAACGCATTACTTCTCGCGAATTGGCGTTGCTGTGGTCGAGCTGAGCGATCGCATCTCGGTCGGCGACCGGATAGTGATCGAAGGCGCGACGACCGCACTTGAACAGGTGGTTGATTCGATGGAGATCGAGAACCAGAAGGTGGAGACCGCAAGTGCCGGAGAAGCTGTTGGTCTGAAGGTGGTGGGAAAGGTTCGATCTCAGGATAGGGTTTTTCGCTTGGAATGAAGACGAATCAGAACGAACGTGGACGGCTAGCGGTTCGCGATATTATGGTTACTGATGTCGCGTACGTCACTGTTCCCGGAACGCGCGAGGATGTGTTGGCGCTCTTCAAGGAGAAATTCGTCTCCGGTGTTCTGGTCGTAAAAGACGGCAAGGTCGTGGGCGTCGTAACGCGCCAGGATCTGCTCCGGAAGCCCAATGAAGAGCAAGTAGCTCTGCTGATGACGCGCGATCCGGTGGTGATCACGCCGGATACAAGCCTTGCTGGGGCGGCGAAGTTGATACAGAGCCGGGGCATCCGTCGCTTACCGGTGGTCGAAGGGCACAAGCTCGTTGGACTCGTGACGGTTGCCGATTTCATCCGGGAGATCGCGACGTGGAACGACAGGACACCAATAGCCGGGTTCATACGGGAAAAGACGCTCGCACTCTGGGATGAGATGCCGCTGAACGTCGCCGGTCGAATCATGGAGCTGGCAAAGGTGAAAGCAGTGCCGGTGTTCAATGCGGAGCTGGCTATTGTGGGCCTCATCACCGACCAGGATTTGATCTCAGCGGCGATGATCGAGGACCATGTGCATCATTCGGATCTCTCGCTGGGTTCAGATGAGAGCGAGTGGTCTCTGGACGGGATGCGTGATACTATGACACTCTACTATAGCGTCTCACGGATACGACTGCCGAAGAAGCTGGTCAGGGAAGTGATGGTGCGGGACGTGGTAACCGCGACGCGCAATTACGGCGTGAGCGCGTGCGCGCAGAAGATGGCCCAGGGACGGTTCGATCAGCTGCCGGTGATCTCTGCCCGTGGGAAATTGATTGGAATGCTTCTCGATCGAGATCTGCTGCATATCCTGAGCTAATCGAGACGAGGTGATGTGCGTTCTTATCGGTCTTTTCAAGCAGAGCGAACCGCGATATCGGCTGAGCGAGGACGAGAAGTTCTATTTACTGAGCTGCTCCGATCTCTTGAGCGTGATGCCGTCCGTAATCGAAGGCGTACCCGCGATGCATGACTTCTTCTGGGAGAAGATCCCGGAACGCACCTATGAGCATCAGATGCACGCCGGTAGCATCGCGGCACGAAGTGCTCTGCAGAATGCGAATGGACTGAAAGCGCCCGAACGGTTCCGCGCAATGCACGAGCACCTCGTCCAGGGGCTTCGATACTTCCACGAGTCCTATGCAGCAGCTCTGGCGTATCGCTCAGATCATCAGCGAGCGCATATAGCAAAGGCGCTCGAATTAGCACTTCTGGGTGGTGCGGAACTCCGCGAAGCGCGAACGGTATGGGTGCAGATCGAGCGATCAACGAGTGGCGAATAAATAGCCCGTAAGGTTTCCGCGCACGTGGTTCTGCGCAGCGCGGTCTGAGAGGGGCTCGATGTCTACGGCCATCTGCACGCCATTTGTTATTGCTGTCTGAGAGCGAGATAGACCTCGAGTTCTCAAGTGTTTTTTAAGGTAAAGGGGCAATTGGACAGGTAAGAGATGGTAAGCGCGGAAAAAGAAACGAAGAAGGATGAGACTGCGGAACTCGCGCGTCGGCGCGGCTTCATCTGGCAGGCCTTTGAGATCTACGGTGGTGTCGCGGGTTTCTACGATTACGGGCCGTTGGGCGCGGCGTTGAAACGGCGGGTTGAAGCGAAGTGGCGCGAATTTTACCGCCGTGAAGGCTTTTACGAGATCGAGACGACGACGATCGCACCGCGACCGGTATTCGAGTCCTCAGGGCACCTTGAATGCTTCACCGACCCCGCGGTGATCTGCAAGCGGTGCAAGAGCGTCTTCCGGGTGGATGAGCAGATCGGCGTCGGTGCGAGCTGCCCTGAATGCGGCGGTGTGCTGGAACCATCGGGTGAGTTCCAATTGATGTTCCAGACGCGAATCGGCGTGGCGAGAGAGGGCACTGATGCGCAGGCACTGCGGAAGAGCGAGGGCTATTTGAGGCCGGAGACGGCGCAGGGCATGTTCATCAATTTCCAGCGGTTGCTGAAGTTCAATCGCGATAAGCTGCCGTTCGGGATACTGCAGATCGGGAAGGCATATCGGAACGAGATCTCACCGCGGCAGAGCCTTATCCGGCTTCGCGAATTCACGATGGCCGAGGTGGAGCTCTTTGTGGATCCCGCTGAGAAGACACGTCATCCGCGCTTTGACGAGGTTAAGAATCGGACACTGCCGTTCGTGCCTAACGAGGGCGAGCCGGTAGAGGTGAGAATTGGCGAGGCCGTTAGCCAGGGAATCATTGCGAACGAATATCTGGGCTACCATATCGGGCGAGTTGATGAGTTCCTGGAGTGCATAGGGCTTCCGCATGACCGGGTGCACTTCAGACAGCACGAGAAGGATGAGATGGCGCATTATGCCATGGATTGCTGGGATGCCGAGTTCTTGAGTGAGAAATATGGATGGATGGAGATCGTTGGCATCGCGGACCGCGGAGACTACGATCTCTCGGCTCATGCAGCATCCCTGAATATCGACCTCCGTGTGCGTACCGAGACCGGTAAAGTCGTTCCGCACGTGATCGAGCCGTCGTTTGGGCTTGATCGGATCATGTATGCGCTGCTGGAGAGCGCGTTTTACGAGGAGCCGCTGGAGAAGGAAACGCGGCGCGTGCTGCGATTCAAGAGCGATATCGCACCGATTCAGGTAGCCGTGTTCCCCCTGTTGAACCGTGATGAGCTGAAGAGCAAGGCGCAGGAGATCGTTGAGTTATTACGGAACGACTCCTTCTTCGCCGAATACGATACCGCGGGGAGTATCGGGAAACGCTATCGCCGCCAGGACGAGATCGGTACGCCGTACTGCGTCACTATTGACTACGATACCTTGGAGGATGCAACGGTGACGGTGCGGGAACGGGACACGATGAAGCAGGTGCGCGTGCCGATAGCAGACTTGAAAGCCGCGCTGGTATAGCCTCCCGTTCATCCGTGCACGCCGTTCCTGGAGCGCGAAGAGCAGGTCACGGGTGACGTACATTTATATACTCTTACGTACATTGATGAGCATCGAGGTGATAAGATGAGCAGCAAAGAGAAGGTGATACTCGACGAAGAAGAGATCCCGAAGGCCTGGTACAATATCCAGGCGGACATGAAAGAAGTCCCGGAGCCACCACTCAATCCGGTGACCATGGAGCCCGCGAAGCCCGAGGATTTCAAGCCGATCTTCCCTATGGAGATCGTTCGACAGGAGATGAGCAGGGACCGCTGGATCCCGATACCCGAAGAGGTGCGCGAGGTGTTACGGCTCTGGAGGCCGTCGCCGCTCTACCGGGCGACGCGACTCGAGCAGAAGCTGAAGACGCCCGCACGGATCTACTACAAATGGGAAGGCGTCAGCCCGCCCGGGAGCCACAAGCCGAATACCGCAGTCGCACAGGCCTATTACAACAGGCAAGAAGGTGTCGAGCGATTAGCGACGGAGACGGGCGCAGGCCAGTGGGGCTCCGCACTCTCATTCGGCGCTATGCTCTTCGACCTCAAGGCCACGGTCTACATGGTTGCCGCAAGTTACGACCAGAAGCCGTACCGGCGGATTATGATGGAGACCTGGAATGGTGAGGTCTACCGCAGTCCGAGCAAGAACACCCAGTACGGGCGAAAGGTGCTGGCTGAGAATCCGGATACGACTGGAAGCCTCGGCATGGCGATCTCGGAAGCCGTTGAAGATGCAGCGACGCACGATAACGTGAACTACGCCATTGGCTCAGTGCTCAACCATGTCTGCCTCCATCAAACCGTGATCGGCTTGGAAGCGAAACAGGCATTTGAGCAGATCGGTGACTATCCCGATTTCATCTGCGGTAATGTCGGCGGCGGCAGCAACTTCAGTGGGGCAACCTTCCCGTTCGCGGCCGATAAGATCACGGGTAAGAAGCCAGACCTCAGGATCGTTGCCTGCGAGCCCATGTCCTGTCCGACGCTCACGAAAGGACTGTACCTCTACGATTACGGTGACACTGCAGGCATGGCACCGATCTTGAAGATGTACACGCTGGGGCATACGTTCATCCCGCCACCAATCCACGCGGGAGGGCTGCGCTATCACGGCGACGGGCCGTTACTGTGCAAGCTCCTGAAGGATGGCTTTATCAGCGCAGCGGCGTATCACCAGACCGAAGTCTTCAAGGCGGCGAAGTTGTTTGCTGAGACTGAAGGGCACATTATCGCACCGGAATCGGCACACGAGGTAAAAGCAGTGATTGACGAGGCGCTCCGCTGCAAGGCGGAAGGTAAAGAAGAGGTGATCTTCTTCAATAACAGCGGACACGGGCATTTCGATTTGAGTGCCTACGACGCGTTCCTCAGCGGTAGACTCGTGGACTACGAGTATCCCGCGGATCTCGTGAAACAGGCGCTGGAGCATCTACCGAAGATCACGTAAGTGGATGGAGAAGCGAATATTAACGAACACTGTGCGGAAGGTGGATGTACCATTCACCCCGCTCGAACTTTTTGCTAAACTCCGGGGCGTTTTTAATAAGAGCTTTCTGCTCGAATCGGTCGAGGGTAGAGAGAAGATCGCGCGCTATTCGTTCATCGGCTTTGATCCGCTTCTGGAATTCAAGGCCAAAGGACAGCACGTGGAGCTGAACGGAGACCGGTACACGGTCGAGAATCCGTATGTCGAGATGGCGCAGATACTTAATTCGTTCGACTGCGGGCGGGTGGGCACCTTACCCTTCTCGGGCGGTCTGGTCGGCTTCTTCTCCTACGATATCGTGCGGTTCTTCGAGCAGCTGCCCTCCACCACCCCGGACTCTCTGGGATGCCCTGATGCACATTTCATTATCCCCACGCACCTGCTCTGCTTCGATCATCTCAAGCAGGAGGTGATTCTCGTCTCGTATAAGAAGGAAAAGGTTGATCTTGAACGGCTCGAGCGGGGCG
Source organism: Methanomicrobia archaeon (assembly GCA_011049045.1). Classification (NCBI taxonomy): domain Archaea; kingdom Methanobacteriati; phylum Methanobacteriota; class Methanomicrobia; species Methanomicrobia archaeon. The sequence goes on from DSCO01000055.1 coordinate 17,200, forward strand.
GAGGTGACCCTAACATCGAGGACTTTTCCGTCTCGTCACCACAGTCGGAGATGGCTCGTGCGGAATTTGAAGCGGGTGTACTGAAAGCGAAAGAGTATATCAGGGAAGGTGACATCTTCCAGGCTGTTCTTTCCCGGCGCGTAGCGGCTGAATATCACGGTGATCCGCTGTCCTTTTACCGGAATCTCCGGGCAACGAACCCCTCACCCTACCTGTTCTATCTGGACTTTGACAATGTCGTTGTGGGCTCATCCCCCGAGATGCTCGTGCGGTTACGGGATGGTGTCGTGACCCTGCGGCCCCTCGCGGGCACGAGACGCCGTGGCAGAACGCGGGAGGAGGATGAGCTCCTGAAAGTGGATATGCTCCTCGACGAGAAGGAGCGAGCTGAGCATCTCATGCTGGTAGACCTTGGGCGGAACGATCTGGGCCGGGTAGCGCGATCGGGCAGCGTCGAGGTGACGGAGCTCATGGAGATCGAGAAGTACTCGCACGTCCAGCACATCGTCTCGAATATCACGGCCGAACTTGCTACCGGCAGGGACGCGTTCGATGTCTTTCGGAGCTCGTTCCCCGCCGGAACCGTAACAGGCGCGCCCAAGATACGGGCGATGAAGATCATTGAGGAGCTCGAGAAGAGCAGACGTGGGATCTATGCGGGTGCTGTCGGCTATTTCGACTTCTCCGGTAACCTCGATTTCGCGATCAGCATCAGGACGATGTTCACGGTCGGCCATAGGGCCTATTTCCAGGCCGGTGCAGGGATCGTCGCCGATTCAGTACCAGAGCGCGAGTTCGCGGAGACCGAGAACAAGCTGGGGGCATTGATCACTACGGCGGAGGGTAAACATGCGCGTGCTGGTCATTGATAACTACGATTCCTTCGTGTACAATCTCGTGCAGTACGCCGGAGCGCGCGGTGCGGAGGTGATTGTGCGGCGGAACGAAGCGGACCTCAGCGAGTTAGAGGAAATTGACGCGGATCGCATCATTATCTCTCCGGGGCCCGGTCGGCCTGAGGAAGCAGGCGTATCTGCCGCCGTGGTGCGGGCACTCGGGGCCACCACACCGCTCCTCGGTGTCTGCCTCGGGCATCAGGTGATCGGCGCGGTCTTCGGTGCTCACATAGGGTACGCACGCAGCATCATGCACGGTAAAGTCTCACTCATTTACCACGACTCGCAGGGGATCTACTCGGGGCTTAAGAATCCGATTCATGCAACCCGCTATCACTCACTCGCCGTTTCTGAGGTCGCGTTGCCTGCATGCCTGCTGATCTCCGCGCGCGCCGCAGATGGCGAGATCATGGGGCTACGGCACCGGACCTATCCGATAGAGGGTGTCCAATTCCATCCTGAGTCCATTCTGACCGAAGCGGGGCGACAGCTCGTGGATAATTTCTTACAGGTATGATCAAAGAAGCGATCGCGAACGTGATCGAGGGGCACGATCTCACCGCGGAAGAGGCCGGTAAGGTCATGGAAGAGATCATGAGTGGCGCGGCGACGGGAATCCAGATCGGGTCGCTGTTAACTGCGCTGCGCATGAAAGGCGAGACCGTCGAGGAGATCGTTTCCTTTGCTCAGATAATGCGGCAGCATGCGGCACGTATCCATCCACGGGTGAACGGCATAATGGTGGATACCTGCGGAACCGGCGGCGATCAGCTCAAGACCTTCAATATCAGCACCATATCAGCCTTTGTCGCTGCAGGTGCCGGCCTGGTGGTAGCGAAGCATGGAAATCGAGCAGTTTCTTCGAAGGCCGGTTCGGCAGACGTGCTCGAAGCGCTTGGCCTCTCCGTAACGCTGGCGCCAGCGCAGGTTTGTGCGTGCATCGAAACGCTCGGCATCGGCTTCATGTTCGCTCCGGTGTTCCATCCAGCGATGAAATACGCAGTGGGGCCGAGGCGCGAGATCGGGGTGCGGACGGTATTTAACGTTCTGGGACCGCTGGCAAATCCCGCGCAGGTGCAGGCACAGGTGGTGGGTGTGTATGACGCCCGGCTGGTAGAGAAGATCGCGCACGTCCTCGACGGACTGGGGGTGCAGCACGCGCTCGTTGCTCACGGCCTTGATGGTCTGGATGAACTCTCGTTACTGGGCGAGACGAGCCTGGCAGAGCTGCGACACGGGAAGATCAGCACGTACAGCATCGTGCCCGAGGATTTCGGGCTTCAACGTGCTTCGGCACGTGAGCTCGAGGGCGGGGGCGCAGACGAGAATGCACGTATCGCACGGGCGATCTTGCAGGGGCAGATGGGCGCAAAGCGGGACGCGGTAGTACTCAATACGGCCGCGGCGCTCTTCGTAGGCGGGCTGGTAACGGATTTGAAGGACGGGTTAGAGCTCGCAGCACTCTCCATCGACTCGGGCGAGGCGTACCGGAAGCTGACTGAGTTAGTACAATTTACGGGCGGGCCGGTGATGAACAAATAATGCCAGGATTCATTGAGGCGCTCCTCAGGAGCACGAGGCAGGCGGTAGAACGCCGGAAACACGATCCTCTTCCGGAACGGGCGCACGCGATACGCAGCTTATCAGCAGCGATCAGGCGCGTGGATAAGGCGATCATTGCGGAGATCAAGCCGCGATCGCCAAGCGCCGGTGATCTCTTAAGGAGCCGGGACGCGATCGCGATCGCCCATGACTATGCGGCCGGAGGTGCAGCAGCGCTCTCGGTGCTCATTGCTCCTGCGTTTGGGGGGGCGGTGGAGACCGTATCGCGTGTGAGGCGAGCGGTTACCGTTCCGGTGCTCTACAAGGAGTTTATCACCGACGAGTTCCAGATTTGGGAGGCCTTCAGCTATGGCGCTGACGCGGTATTGCTCATCGAGGGCATCTCGCCCGTTGCACTGCTCATGAACCTGGTGGACGAGCTGGGCATGGAAGCGATCGTCGAATGTCATACCGCGGAGGATATAGATCGTGCAGTAGCAGCAGGTGCCGAGCTCGTAGGGATTAACAATCGTGATCTGAGCACATTCACCGTGGATCTCGAGACGACCGCACGACTCGCGGAATTGGTACCCGGGAATAAGCTCATGATCAGTGAGTCGGGCGTGAAGACCCCGTCTGATGCGAGCTATTTATTTGACTGTGGTGCGGATGCGCTCCTGATTGGCACTGCTCTGATGGAAGCGCGGAATCCGAAGGAGTTCATTCACGTATGTATGACCTAAGCGTAAAGATCTGTGGAGTGACGAATGCCGAGGATGCGCGTCTCGTGCTGGAGAGCGGCGCAGACCTGCTTGGCATGATCGTAGACGTGCCGGTGGCGAGTCCGCGTAAGATATCACTGGACTCGGCTGTTGAGATCGCGCATGCGTTAAACAATGAGATTGATCTCGTCGCGGTAATGATGCCTCGTACCGTCCAGGAGGTGGAGCGTATTGTGCGGCGGCTCGAGCCCGTTGCCGTACAGCTGCACGGCTTCGAGTCGAACGCGTTTCTCCATGCCGTTCGGACTGCAGTCCCGGACGTTAAGGTGATCAAAACCGTTCATCTCGATGAGATCGGGGCGATACACGGTGGGCTGCCGGAACCGGAGTATCTCGATTTTCTACTGCTTGATACCGTTTCGCATCAGCTCGGTGGCACGGGCAAGACGCACAACTGGGCGACGAGCGCGCGGTTGGTTGAAGAGAGCACCGTGCCCGTGCTGCTCTCCGGCGGCTTGAGCCCGTCAAATGTGCGTGATGCGATACGCGCGGTGAAACCGTATGGCGTGGATGTAGCAAGCGGTGTGGAATCGTCACCGGGCCGGAAGAGTAGGGAGAAGATCGAGCTATTTGTGAGGAATGCGCGATGTATGTAGGTGTATATCCAAAAGCGGGTAAATTCGGCGAGTATGGCGGCCAGTTCGTGCCTGAGGTCCTGATGCATGCATTACATGAGCTTGAAGATGCGTATCTCGAAGCCAGCAGGGACGAGCGGTTCACGGCGGAATTGGACCACTATTTGCGGACGTTCGCGGGACGGTCCACGCCGCTCTACTTCTGCTCACGACTTTCCGCGCTGCTGGGCACACGGCTGTATTTGAAGCGTGAGGATCTCGTGCATGGCGGCGCGCACAAGTTGAACAATGCACTTGGGCAGGCGTTACTGGCACGGCGAATGGGCAAGAGCAGGCTCATTGCGGAGACCGGAGCAGGTCAGCACGGCCTGGCAACGGCAATCGTGGGCGCGGTCTTCGGCCTGAAGACGGAGATCTATATGGGCGAGGCGGATATCGAACGGCAGCGGTTGAACGTGTTCCGCATGAACTTGCTGGGCGCGGAGGTCCATCCGGTCAGGAGCGGCTCGCGCACCTTGAAGGATGCGATCAATGAAGCGATCCGGGACTGGGTGACGAACGTTGAGGATACGCACTATCTGCTCGGCTCGGTGGTGGGGCCGCATCCATACCCCTTGATCGTGCGTGAGTTCCAGCGCGTGGTCGGGCAGGAGACGAGAGCGCAGGTGCAGAACGCAGAGGGCAGGCTGCCGGATGCGCTCGTAGCATGCGTCGGCGGCGGCAGCAACAGTATCGGGCTCTTCTACGATTTCCTCGATGACGCGGCCGTGGCGATCTACGGCGTCGAGGCCGGGGGCGCGGGCATTGCGTCCAACCGCCATTCAGCAACGCTCTGTGCGGGCAGTAAGGGTGTTCTGCACGGCACCTACAGTTATCTCTTACAGGATGAACACGGCCAGATACTCCCGACGCACAGTATTGCGCCCGGGCTCGATTATTCGGGCGTTGGCCCTGAGCATGCCTTCTTGAAGGATTGTGGTCGCGTGACCTACGACAGTGTAACGGACGCGGAGGCGCTGCAGGCGTTCCAGCTCCTCTGCAACTACGAAGGGATATTGCCCGCGCTCGAATCGGCGCACGCGCTGGCGTACGTAAAGCGTCTGGTCGATGCGGGGATTGTAGGTACCGATGCTGTGGTGGTGGCCTGCCTCTCGGGCAGGGGCGATAAAGACGTTGAGATAATAGAGAGGGCACTGCATGAGCAGAATCAGTAAGGTCTTTACGGAACTGGAGCGTAAGGGCCAAGGCGCCTTAATCGCTTACCTGATGGCCGGAGACCCCGATCCGACGGCGACACCCGTAATCGCCACAGCGATCGCACGGCACGCGGACATTATCGAGCTCGGGATACCGTTCTCCGATCCGATTGCTGACGGGCCAACGATACAGGCCGCCGCAGGCCGGGCACTGGCAGCAGGAATGACGCCCGCGAGCATCTTTGCGCTCATTACGGCTATACGGAAAGAGACCGATGTCCCGATCGTGGTGATGGGGTATTACAATCCGATCTTGCGGTATGGTGTCCAGCGGTTCATGCAGCACCTTGCCGATGCTGGCGGTGACGGCATCATTATTCCCGATCTCCCGCTGGAAGAGGCAAAGGAGGTTCTGCGATCCGCACGCAGGTGTGAGCTGGACACGATCTTCCTGATCGCGCCCACAACGCCTGATGAACGGATTGCGGAGATATGCCGCTACAGTTCAGGTTTTGTATATCTCGTATCGCTGCTGGGTGTAACGGGCGCGCGCTCTGCACTATCGGACGTTGCCAGAACCCTGATACAGCGTGTCGTCAAGAAACGGCCGGACCTGCCCGCAGCAGTTGGCTTTGGGGTCTCGCAACCCGAGCACGTGCGCGAGCTATTGGCGAGCGGTGCGAAGGGAGTAATCGTCGGTAGCGCGATTGTTGCGATCATCGCGAAGCATAAGGATAAACCTGAACAGATGCTCGCAGCGCTTGATGAGTATTGCGCGATGCTGAAGGCGGCAACGAAGGTCGAGGGATAGATAATTGAGGCTTGCATTAGCAGCAAACTTAATAAGCGCTGATGACCAAAGGCTTTGCGAAGGTGGTGCCTGCATGATAAAAAATCTGGAGATCAAGAATTTCAAGTCGATAAAGCACCTGACCCTGGACTGTAAGCGTATAAATCTCTTCATTGGTGAGCCGAATACCGGGAAGTCGAATATTTTGGAGACACTGGGACTAGTGTCACACCTTAATTATGGTGAACTTAAAGATTTTGTCCGGTTCGAGAGTATGAGCAATCTATTCACTGATGAAAATTTAGAAGACCAGATCGAAATAAAGTTCGATGTAAATGTCTTACGAGTAGAATTCCAAAATGGATCATTTATTGGGTATAGCAATGACCAGAAACTTTTCATATACGACTATAGGGGTGGAAAGTGTGGATCTATACCAGAATACAAATTTCTAAAATTTTATACCTTTAAATTACGAGAACAATTTCTACGTCGAGAGGCTGAGTTTCTTCATCCTCCTGATGCTAATAATCTTTTGACAATGATATTAACTCGTAAGAGCCTCAAGAAACTAGTGAGGCTAATATTTGATCCGTTCCGACTTAAAATGGTTCTTAAACCGCAAGAGGGTAAAATAGAGGTGCAAAAGGAAATTGAGGACGTAATCATATCTCATCCTTATTCATTGGTTTCTGATACGATTCAGCGAATCATCTTCTATCTTACGGCAATCGAGACAAACACTGATTCTGCGATCGTTTTTGAAGAGCCAGAATCACATTCGTTTCCCTATTACACAAAATTCCTTGCAGAACGGATTGCGTTAGACAAGAACAACAACCAGTATTTCATTTCAACGCACAATCCCTATTTACTCCTTTCAATTCTAGAAAAGGCGCACAAGGAGGATGTAGGAGTTTTTGTAACTTATTTTGAAGATTACCAAACGAATGTAAAGCTGTTAAGTGAAAAAGAACTTTCGGAGATAATGGATCTTGGGATTGATATATTTTTCAATATCGAGCGATTCTTGAAGTGAAAGAATGATTTATACCGAATGTAAGCATGATTCTTCATTGATGTTGACTTTAGGGATACCAAAGAGACAGATTATTCATTTACAGGGTAAACCAGAGGTTTGTAAACAATTAGAGAAGCGAGAGCGTTTTTTGGGATTGATAGATGAAGATCCGTTTAGTGTTCAACCATCTTATCTGAAAAGATTAGCGGTGAAGGAAGATTTACCGAATTATGGACTGAAAATATTGAAAGATATTACTAAGCATAACGTTTTAATCATTCTCTCTCCACGGCTAGAGGGATGGATATTAAAAGCTGCAAAAGAGGCAGGCATAGATATAACGCGGTATAATCTCCCGAATTCAGAAGAAAAATTGCACGAGGAGATAAACAGCGATCTCAGAAAATTAGAACGGTTTCTGGACGATTTGAAAGGTAAAAGTAAGATGATAGAGGCTCTGGAAAAAGCAACAAGGGAACGGGATGAGTAATAAACGTGGGCAAAATGAAACTCGGTTTTCTGATCAATCCAATAGCGGGCATGGGCGGCTCGGTGGGCCTGAAAGGCACGGACGGCCTCGTGGATGAGGCACGTCTGTTAGGTGCGACGCCGTTTGCTGGAGAACGGGCGCGGAAATGCCTGGATGAGTTGAAGATCGATGCGACTCTACTCACCTGCTCAGGGGCGATGGGTGAAGATGCGCTGAAACAAACACCGCTGCAGTACGAGGTTATATATTCGTTCGACGGGCTCACCACCACGGGCGAGGACACGCAAAACGCCTGCCACCAATTCATGGACCAACAGGTGGAGCTCATAGTGTTCTGCGGCGGCGATGGCACGGCGCGAGACGTGTACCGCGTGGTGGGCCAAACGATCCCGATACTGGGTATCCCGGCGGGTGTCAAGATGCACTCGGCGGTCTTCGCGATCAGCCCCCGGGGTGCGGCGCAGATGATCGAGCTGTTCGTCTCCGGCAAGGCGGAGGTGCGCGAGGTCGAGGTGATGGATACGGATGAAGCTGCGTACCGTCGCAACGAGTTGCGCATGAAGGTCTTCGGCTATGCGCGCACACCGTACGAGCCGGTGCTTGTACAGCACGGTAAGAGCCTCTTTCAGAGCGTGAGTGAGGAGACGGCGAAGGAAGAGATCGCTCAGTTTGCACTTGAGTTCATGCGTGACGGCTCGCTGTATATACTGGGCGCGGGCACGACGACCTTCCAAGTCGCGGAGTTGCTCGGCCTTGGCGAGGAGAAGACGTTACTCGGCGTGGATGCGGTAAAAGATGGCAAATTGGTGGGCAAGGATCTGAACGAGCAGGCGTTGCTCCGGTTACTGGAGCAGGAACCGAAGGTGAAGCTGCTGGTCAGCCCGATCGGTGCGCAGGGCTTTGTCTTCGGCCGCGGCAACCAGCAACTCAGCGCCACCGTGCTGGAACAGATCGGGGTTGAGAACGTGATCGTGCTGGCGACACCGCAGAAGCTGAACGAAACGCCGTTCCTGCTCGTGGATACGGGCAGCGAGGAGCTGGACGAGCAGTTGAGCGGGCATCTGAGCGTTGTCTGTGGCTACCGGATGGCGCAGCGGAAGGAAGTACGGCGTGGATAAATAAATACGCAACCTTTAAAACGGTGTGCGTATAAAATTCTTATGAGTCCTCTGACATGACCTACGAGAAGTTCAGACAGGAGATCGAGCGGATACTCACCGAGCAGTGCCGCCCGGTAACCTGGAACGAGATAAGAGCGAACTCGACGAAGCTCAACCAAAAAGCGCCGTATCATGTCTATGTCCAGAAATTGCAGGGCGATATTGGTCTCGTGCGGTTCAAGCATAACCAGAGAACGGTCTGGGCGCTACGGGACTGGTTTGAGGCGGGCAAATTCCGGGAGCTCCTGCCGGAGAAGCTGCGGCTGACAATACTAGCGCTGCAGGCTGGCTACGCGCTCGCAGCGAATGAATACGGGGAGCTGAAACGGGTTTATCCACTGGATGCGGGATTGCGCACCTGGGACGTCATTGAAGCAGGCATAGCGGACTATTTCCCGGAGGCGGACCGGCGGCCAGATAGTATTGAGCTCGAGCCCGATGAAACGGACTGTGTACGTACCGTTGATAGTTGGGAAGACCGCATCAGGATCGCCGAGAAGGTTGCGGAAAGCGGTGAGTTCCTGCATACCGACGCGTGGAGGGGGAAGACGCTGGGCGTGACGAAGCCGCGGTTCCGCTGCTTCTATTTCTATGATGCCCACTGCCAGTTCTTCTGCGATCAGAACGTGTGCCTGGGCCACGACGTTGAGGTGACGGACGGAGGAGCAGGGCTTGAGATCACGGGCGATAAGGTTTATTTCGTGTTAGAAGCGGCAGAGCGTGCTCGCGGCGAGTTCATCTGGCAGAAGAAGCAGGTTGAGTGGTTCATAACGGCCGAGATCTCATTGACCGATCCGCGGCAGCGGCGATTGCTCTGATTCTTTCTACCTGCCGCAGGAATAGTGGTGCATGTTCAGTCAGGCTATTTTAATATTCAGATCAACAGTTAGTTAGAACTGTAAGTGGGCAGGATGAGATCGTCAGAGCTATCGGGATTCTATAAACTGCGTGCTGATGAGCGCTTGAAGCTCGTTGCGGATTTTGGAGGCCTCAGTATCGAGGAAGCAGCCATTCTAAGCACCAGTGGCGCTTTGGGCGAGTTAGCGGATCGTATGATCGAGAACGTCGTAGGTACCATGCCGCTGCCCCTGGGTATCGCCACGAATTTCCGCATTAACGGCCGCGATTATCTGGTTCCCATGGCGATCGAGGAGCCCTCGGTGGTGGCCGCGGCGAGCAATGCGGCAAAGACGGCGCGCGCGAGTGGCGGGTTCCAGACGAGCTCGACCGAGCCCATTATGATCGGGCAGGTTCAAATTACTGACGTGCCCGATCCGTTCTCTGCGAAATTCGCGCTTATCGCTGCGAAGGCCGAGATTCTGGAGCGCGCGAATACGCAGGATCCCGTGCTCGTGAAGCTCGGTGGGGGCGCGCGAGATCTCGACGTACGAATCCTCAATACGGCGTCCGGAACGCAGGTGATCCTGCATCTGCTCGTGAACGTGAAGGACGCCATGGGCGCGAACGCGGTGAACACGATGGCAGAGGCGGTCGCACCGTACATCGAGCAGCTCACCGGTGGCCGGGTTTATCTGCGTATCATCTCGAATCTCGCGGCGCACCGTCTGGCCACAGCACGTGCGGTATTTAAGAAGGACGTAATCGGCGGTGCAGATGTTGTTACGGGGATTCTGCGCGCCTACGAATTTGCACTGGCTGATCCTTATCGGTGCGCAACGCATAACAAGGGCATCATGAACGGGATCGATGCGGTCGTGATCGCCACGGGCAATGATTTCCGGGCCGTGGAGGCGGGCGCGCATGCCTACGCGAGCATCTCAGGGCAGTACCAGCCGCTGACACACTGGGAACGGGACCGAGCGGGCGATCTGGTGGGCACGATCGAGCTCCCGGTCGCCGTTGGGCTCGTTGGCGGTGCTACGGCGACGCATCCCACCGCGAAGGTGAACGTGAAGATCCTTGGTGTCCAAACGGCGAACGAGCTGGCCGAGATCATCGCTGCGGTCGGCCTCGCGCAGAATTTTGCCGCGCTCCGCGCTCTGGCGACCGAAGGCATTCAACGCGGACATATGTCATTGCACGCGCGGAATGTCGCCATCGCGGCAGGAGCAAAAGGCGACCAGATAGACCGCGTTGTGGAGATTCTGGTGAGGGAGCAGAATGTGCGGATCGATCGAGCGAAGGACGTGCTGGAGACGCTGAGATGATCTTTTCTGCTAGCTGAACTGCTTCGTAACTCGTGTGATCGCCTCAAGCACATCGGTCGCGAGCAATCCGTACCCTTTCGCCTCAAACGCGATATCGCCTGCAGTACCGTTAACGAACGCCGCAGCGGTCGCCGCTGTGAACGGATCATGAGTGAGAGCGAAGAAGGCCGCGGCCAGCCCCGCGAGAACGTCGCCCGTGCCGCCAACGGTCATGCCCGCGTTACCCGTTCGGTTGAGCCTCACGCGAGCGCCATCTGATACAATATCAGTAGGGCCCTTCATGAGCGTCACCACATTGTTCTGCCGTGAGAACGCCGTTACAAAGTCTATGCGCGCTGCCTGCTCGTCTTCTGGTGGCACCACCAGATCCCGGCCTTCCGCTTGAGTCCCCAGCTTCGCGAACTCACCGGCATGTGGCGTGACGATGATCCGCTTATCAGCCGCGGTATTGGGCAGTTCGAGGCCGTAAAAGCCATCAGCATCGACGACCAGTTTTTTAGTCGTTTCGTCTTCGATGATCCGCTGCACAGCCGTCTGTGTCTCCTCTGCCGCGCCGAGGCCCATCCCGATCGCGACAATGTCATGGTTCTTCACCAAGTGCACTATCGGCAGGACGTCCTCCTCCACCAGCACCGCAGCAGAAAGTGGGTGCACAATCAAATTCGGTGAGAATGAGGCGATAATACCGGAGACGCTACGCGGTGCTGCTACCGTTACCCAATCGGCGCCTGCGCGGAGCGCAGCAAGCGCGGCCAGCGATGGGGCGCCTGAGAACGGCCCGCCACCCACAATGAGCACGCGACCATTATCACCTTTATGGCTGTGGGGGCTTCGTTTCAGTAGCGAACGCACATCGCCGGGACCTGCTAACCGCTCGAAGTTTTCAGGGATGCTGATATCTGCCACCACCAGCTCACCGACGAACGGTGCAGCACGCGTTTCGAGCAACCCGGTCTTCGCCCGGTGGAAGGTCACGGTAAGATCTGCCGTAACCGCACTCCCTGCTTCGCCCGTTGTGGGATCCAGCCCTGAAGGAACGTCAACGGCAACGACAAAGGCTCGCGGCCGTGCGTTATTGATCAGCTCAATTGCTGTCGCTTCCGGCTCCCGAATCGCACCCGTGATACCGGTTCCGAAGATCCCGTCGACGAGCACTGCCGAGTCAAGCACGTCTGCAGCAGCGGCCTTTAACTGTGCCGAATCGGTGATTTCCACGGTCTTTACGCCGCTTTCTTGCAGTAGTATATGCCAGTTATGCCGCGCCTCCGCGGTCCGTAGATCCTGCGCACGACCGAGCAGGAGCACGGTCACTGCAAACCCGTGGAGCTGCCGCGCGGCCACGAAAGCGTCACCGCCATTGTTACCCTTGCCGGCGAGCATGGTCACCTTCACGGTTTCTCCAACGCTGTTTCTACCGTTCGGGAATCGTTTCCGGATCTCAGCGGCAAGCTGGGCGCCGGCGTTCTCCATCAATTGTAACGGGATAAGTCCAAAGTAACCGCAATTTTCGTCAAGGGCAGCCATCTCTTCGGCTGTTATCGCTTCTGCGTCGTTCATCGCAAGTACCTTTCCGCAATCGCGCACGGTAACGTTAGGTTAGGTAAAGAAAGAGAAGTAAGTATCTTTCTTTCTATTTATTGCCTTCTTTCTCGCTCACCCTATTAGCTCATCAAGTTCCGCAACGCGGCAACATCCGCTTCTACCTCTTTCGGTAGCTCGCAGATCTCGATCACGCGTTCGGGATCTTTCAGGAGGTGCCCGGTCGTGATGCAGACGATCCGCTCATCCGACTGGATTGCGCCCTGCTCGACCAGCTTTTTCAGCCCGGCAAGTGATGCTGCACTCGCGGGCTCGACGCCGATGCCCTCCATTCGTGCGAGATCGAGTTGCGCTTGCGTTATCTCATCGTCGGTTACCGATTCTGCTATCCCGCGGGTACTCCGAATTGCATGCAGTGCTTTTGCCGCGTTTACCGGATTGCCGATCCGGATTGCGGAAGCGATGGTCTCTGGCCTGGGTTCTGGCGTGATCTCAGGTGCGCCTGTTTTAAAGGCGTTGACAATCGGTTTCGCGCCAACCGCCTGGATGCCCGTCATCCGGGGGAGGGCCTCCGTGATCCCCAGCGTCTTCAGTTCCTGGAAACCCTTAAAGATCGCGCTGATATTGCCTGCGTTACCCACCGGCAGAATGAGCCGATCGGGCGCTTGCCAGCCGAGCTTCTCCGCGACCTCAAAGGCGATCGTCTTCTGTCCCTCCAGGCGATACGGGTTCACGGAATTGAGGAGATAGAGCGATTCCTCTTCGCAGAGCACGCGAACCACCCTGAGCGCGTCGTCGAAATTACCGAGCAGCGAGAAGACCTGCGCGCCATGCATCACTGCCTGCGCCACCTTGCCCAGTGCGACCTTGCCCCTGGGCAGCAGCACAAAGCAGGGAAAGCCCGCTTTAGCCGCAAAGATCGCGAGAGACGCGGAGGTATTGCCCGTGGACGCGCAGGCGACGCCCCTCACGCCCAACTCCACAGCCTTCGTTACTCCAACGGTCATGCCGCGATCCTTGAACGAGCCCGACGGGTTCAGGCCCTCGTGCTTCACCCACAGATCACGCAGACCAAGGGTTTCCCCGAGCCGGTTGCAGCGGTAAAGAGGTGTGTTTCCCTCATGTATCGATACCGGTACGGTTTCCGCGCCGAACGGTAGCAACTCGCGATATTTCCATACGCCTTCGCCCGGCGCCTTAACGATCCTATCCGTATCTACGCGAGCGTAATCATAGGTGATATCCAGCAAACCCTCACACGCACGGCACGTGTAAACGATCTCATCCTTCGCGTAACGCGCGCCACAGCGTATGCATTCAACGTCGTAGTCTCTCATAATTCGTTTTTCGTGATAGTAAGTAGATAAAGCGAGAGAGCATAAAAAGCGTGAAATGGTTTTTGCGTTCCTAACCTAACGGCTCTGGGTTCGTATCTAACACACAGGTAGGACTGAGCCGCTGCGGAGATCCCGCGGAATGGGTGTTTATCGCAGGTTAGTTAAGTTAGTGTGCAGGCTCATCGAGCAGCTCGTATAAGTCACCTATGATGAATTCAGCGTTCTCTTCCGTGGTTTCCACCGTGCCTCGTCGCTCACGATCGAGATAATACGCGGTGATACCGATCTTGCGTGGATTGAGGAAATCGAAGACCCAGTGGTCACCGACGTGAACAACCCGCTGCGGCGCGATATCCAGGATCGTGCAGACACGGGCAAAGAATCCGTTGGTCTTCTTCACCTGCCCGAAATCGGAGGTTGCGGAGAAGATGTGGGAGAAGAACTTCTTGAGGGGCTGGATCTGGAAATCAATGAACTCGTGCGTGGCATTTGAGCTGACAATCAGGTCGTAGCCCGCGTCGCGCAGCGCACTCAGGACGGGCTCCACTTCGTCGTAGATCTGGATCAGATCCTGATATTTCGTAAAGAGCTCCTGATACGGGATATCCAGACCGAACTTCTGCAGCCAGTAGCGTATGGTATACCACTCGATCCGATGCTCGCCGACCCGGTCGTACTCGCTCGTAACGTAGCTGAACGCCTGCTCAAATGCCATGCCCTTCTTTTCCGCATACATCCGTGGTATGCCGTCGAGCCAGAAACGGTCAACGAATCCTGGCGTAACGAGGGTGCCGTCAACGTCAAATGATACAACCTTTATCTCTTTCCGCGCCCTGGCTGCTCGCAACATCTTGCCTTCTACTCAGCTTCGTCCAACCGGTCGATCGCACTCACACCGTAACCTGCTTAGCTTAGCAAAATCACGATCATGCGGGGATTTTACTGCAGCGTCAATCGGCTAATAGCGCTCTAGCCGCCGCGAGGCCGTTGCCGGTCTTCTCAATAGCCTTCTGCTCGTATAAGACCGCCTCAAGGACCTCCAGCGTCTTGAAAATTTCCGCGCTCGTGATATTGCCCATGGTGGCGATCCTGAAGATCTTGCCCTTCAAATCGCCCTGTCCGCCCGCAACGACGACGCCCTTTTTGCGCATGGCCGGCCGCAGGTCGCTATCGGAAATGCCCTTATCTACCGGCATATTCACCGCGGTCACCGTGTTGGAGTACTGACTCACCTCGTTGAGCCTCGGGAACAGGGACAGACCATTCTCCGTAATAGCTGCGCGAACCGCCTTCGCCATGGTCCGGTGCCGGGCGATCCGATTCGGCATTCCCTCCTCCGCAATGACCTTTAGCGCTTCATGGAGTGCGTAGAAGAGCGGTAACGCAGGCGTATACGGTGTCTGATCCTTATCCAGACTCTTCTTATGGGCAATAAGATCCTGGTAATACGGCCGGCTGGGGTTTGCCCGTATGAGCTCCCAGGCCTTCTCGCTGACCGAGAGTGCGGCCAAACCCGGCGGGACGCCCAGGCATTTCTGCGAGCCCACGATCGCGATATCCGCGCCGAGTTGGTCAACGGGAACCTCATCGCCACCGATGGAGGTGATACAATCGAGCACAAAGAGCGCATCATGCTGCTTCGCGAGCTTGCCCACCGCGCGTGCGGGATTGAGCATGCCGACCGAGGTCTCATTATGCACCATGGTCACGATCCGGGAATTAGGCGTGCTCTCCAAAGCAGCCTTGATTCCCTCCAGCTCGATCCCCGTGCCCCACTCGAAGTGAAGTGGCGTAACCGCCCGGGGGCCGCCATAGCGCTCTGCGATCTCAGTGAATCGCTCGCCGAATTTGCCGTTCGCCACAGTAACGACGTTGATCTCCGGCTCTCCTGTGCCCATCGCGCGCGTGAGCAGATTACCTACCGCCGCTTCCATAGCACAGGTACCAGATCCGCTGAGCACGAAGAGGTCGTTCTTGGTCTGGAAAACGTTCTTGAGCCCGTCAACGCTCTCGCGGAGGATCTGTGCGAATTCGTCGCCACGATGGAAGATCATCGGTCGTGCCATCGTCTCGCGAATACGCTTTATCACCGGAACGGGTCCAGGGATCATCAATAACTCTTCTTCCATTTTACTCGCACTCTCGCATTTGTTCCTTAACAGGACGTCCAGATTGTAGATTTATTTTATACAGTAAAGATATAAAACTAGGTGAATGGTGGTAACAGAAGAGGATAAGGAGAGATCGGTGGTACTGCGGGTGGCAGAGGCGTATCATCGTGATGCCGGTCGGTGGATCGCACGAATCGATACGGAGACGATGCGATCGCTCGGGCTCATTCCCGGAGACGTGATCGAGATCGAGGGGAAGAGCATAGCGACCGCGATTGTGCACCCTGCCTACTCGCCGGACAGTGGCAAGTCCATTATTCGCATCGACGGGAGCATCCGGAGCAATGCAGGCGTTGCCATTGATGACCGGGTGCGGATACGGCAGACGCTGGCGAAAGAAGCGAAACGAATTACTCTCGCACCGACGCAGCCGATCCGGATCGCGGGCGGCGAGCGGTATTTATTGAGCCGGTTAAAGGGCGTGCCCATCACAAAAGGTCAGATCATTCGGGTTGAATTGCTTGGCAATCCTGTTTCCTTTGTCGTCACCAATACCGTTCCCGTTGGCACGGTCATTCCGAACATCGATACTGAGATCGTCCTCCGCGAGGCACGAACAGAGGCGTTAGCGGTACCGCGTGTGACCTACGAGGACATCGGCGGTCTGAAACGCGAGATCAGCATGATCAGGGAGATGATCGAATTACCGCTCAGACATCCGGAGCTCTTCGAGCGGCTGGGGATCGAGCCGCCAAAGGGCGTGCTCCTCCATGGACCTCCGGGCACCGGTAAGACCATGATCGCAAAGGCCGTGGCCAATGAGACGGACGCGAATTTCCACTCGATCTCCGGTCCCGAGATCATGAGCAAGTTTTATGGTGAGAGTGAGCGGCACTTGCGTGAGATCTTTGAGGAAGCCGATAAGAACGCACCCTCCATCATCTTCATTGATGAGCTGGACTCTATCGCACCGAAGCGTGGTGAGACCACCGGTGAGGTCGAGCGACGCGTGGTCGCGCAATTGCTCTCGCTGATGGACGGGCTTGAATCGCGCGGGCAGGTCGTGGTCATCGGAGCAACGAACCGACCGAATGCGCTCGATGAGGCCCTGCGAAGAGGTGGACGGTTCGATCGCGAGATAGAGATCGGCATTCCAGATCGGAACGGACGCGAGGAGATCTTACAGGTGCATACTCGTGGTATGCCGCTTGCTGACGATGTGAATCTCAAAGTTGTGGCGAATATCACGCACGGATTTGTCGGTGCGGATCTAGCGACCTTATGCAAGGAAGCAGCGATGCATGCGCTCAGGCGGATTCTGCCGGAGATCGATATTGAGAAGGACATCCCGCCGGAGGTTATGGAGCGATTGACGGTGCAGAATGATGATTTCACGGCCGCCCTGAAAAATACGGAGCCCTCAGCACTGCGTGAGGTCTTTATTGAGGTGCCGAACGTAAAGTGGGTGGACATTGGCGGTCTGGATCGTGTGAAGCAGGAGTTGAAGGAGGTTGTTGAGTGGCCGCTCAAGTATTCTGAAGCCTTTAAACAGCTCAATACCCAGCCGCCGAAGGGCATTATCCTGTTTGGGCCGCCGGGCACGGGCAAGACGATGCTCGCCAAGGCAGTTGCAAACGAAAGCGAGGCGAATTTCATCTCGATCAAGGGCCCGGAGCTGCTCTCGAAGTGGGTGGGCGAATCAGAACGCGCAGTCCGCGAGGTCTTCCGTAAAGCGAAGCAAGCTTCACCTTGTATCATCTTCCTCGATGAGATCGATTCGATCGCACCCGTACGGGGCGTAGGATTTGACTCACACGTAACCGAGCGGGTGGTTTCGCAGATCCTCACCGAGATGGACGGACTGGAGGAGTTGAAAGACGTGATCGTGATCGCAGCGACCAACCGGCCGGATATGGTCGATCCCGCGCTGCTCAGGCCAGGGCGACTCGATCGTCTGATTTATATCCAGGTGCCGGATAACGAGACGAGGAAGAAGATCTTTGAGGTGCATCTGAGGGGAAAGCCGATCGGCAAGGATGTCTCGAGCGATGAGCTCGCGGCGATGACCGATACCTACGTTGGTGCGGACATCGCGGCGATCGTGAGGGAGGCGGTGATGGCGGCCTTACGTGCGTTCCTCGCCTCAGGCGTTTCGGAAGAGCAGCTTGGCGATAGGCTCAAGAACATCGTGATACACAAGCAGCATTTTGAGATCGCGATACGGACCGTAAAGCCGACTTCGGGCCCAGGAGCGCAGCAGGAGTTTGAGGCACGGGCAGAGGATTTGGTGAGACATGCTTATGCGTAATCAGGTTATACTGATAAGAGGAAAGGTAGTAAAATGGAAAAGCATCAAAAGCGGATAGCAGCACCACGGAGCTGGAAGATAGCGCGGAAGACCTCGAAGTGGTCGGTGAGGTCGAGGTCAGGTCCGCATCCCCTAAAGAGGAGCATGCCCCTGCTCCTGATTGTGCGAGACATGCTGCAGTTAGCGGACAATAGCAGAGAGGCGAAGCGGATACTGCATGAAGGTAAAGTGATTGTCAACGGAACGGTGCGAAAAGGTCATAAATTCCCCGTCGGTGTCTTTGACATCGTTTCTATTCCCGTGATCAAGGCGCACTATCTGGTGCTTCTGGACAAGAAGGACCAGTTAGCCCTTGTGGGGATCGAGGAGGATGCGGCATCGAAGAAGCTCTGTCGCGTGAACGGCAAACGGATGGTCAAAGGTGGCCGGATACAGCTCAACTGTCATGACGGGCGGAATTTCCTGATGGACGAGACCGGAGCGGAAATCAACACGCATGACTCGCTCCTGATCTCCATCCCGGATAACAAGATCATGGAGCACTACAAGTACAAAGAAGGGAGCCAGGTCGTGGTGATCGGAGGCCGGCACTCGGCGCAGACCGGCGAGATCGAGGAGATCAAACGCGTACACAGTCCGCAGCCGAACGTCGTGCGGATAAAGGCGGGCGGCGATGCTGAGAGCTTTGAGAGCCGCGAGGACGCGATCTTCGTCGTGGGCGAGCAGAAGATCGTCGTGCCGGGCTTGAGCGCGCTGCGAAGCTGATTCATTCGAATCGAAGATCCATCGATACAGAAAAGGAGGAAGCAGGGAGAAAATGACTGATACAGAGCAGGAGAATCCGATGCGGCGTATTGAGATCGATAAGGTAGTGATCAACATGGGCGTTGGCGAATCCGGCGAGAAGCTGGCGAAGGCTGAGAAGCTGCTGACTGCGATTACCGGTCAGCAACCGATCAAGCGCATAGCGAAGAGGACCATTCAACCGTTCAACGTAAAGAAGCATGAGGCGATCGGGGTCAAGGTGACGCTGCGCGGCGATCGTGCCCAGGAATTCTTGAAGCGCTGCTTCACGATCCAGAACACACTCTATAAGAGTCAGTTCGATACCTTTGGGAACTTCTCCTTCGGCATTGCTGAGCATACTGATTTCGGGATGCGATACGATCCGAACGTGGGCATCTTCGGCATGGACATTTGCGTCTCGCTGAAGCGCCCGGGCTACCGGATAAAGGACCGGAAGCTCCAGAAGCGGAAACTGCCACTTAAGCAGCGGACCACGCCCGAGGAGGTCTTCACATTCCTCGAGCGCGAGTACGGTGTGGAACTGATCGGCGAAGAGGAATAAGAAGGAGCTGACGCCCTCGTCATCCGTTACCTCTTCGGGTTCCGATTTCACGGTTCGTTCCCTTCATTCTCGTTAACCGTTATTCTCTCAAACTGAACACGTGAGAGAAGGAGCATAGCATGCATATCGGGATCATCACCTGCGAGATCTTGCGGAAGGAGATACGTGCCCTGGTGCAGAAGGCCGGTGTGCGCGATCTTTACTTTGTGGTGCCGGATGCGGCGAACTCCGTCACGGTGGTCTTTTATCAACGGATCGTCGAGCGGTTCGTGCAGGAGTTCGCGGGGGATGATGTGGTTATCAAGACGAATACGCTTCCGAGGATCAGGAAAGAGATTGAGAAGCGGCAGCTCAGGGATTCAGTGACCGTGAAGGTGCTGGAGCTGCGGATGCACGACCGTCCGTATGATCTCCGGCTGGAGATCGAGGACGGGATCAAGCGGATGGGTGCGTTCGTCGATCTTATCGTGCTCGGTTACGGCTTATGCGGCTCAACCGGACAGGAGCTGGAGCAGATGATCGCGGTGGCCACGGTGCCGGTGCTCATCCCGCGCGACAAGGATGGCACTATCCTGAACAACTGCATCGAGATCGCGTTGAGCAGGGAGCGCGTGCAGGAGCTCATGGCAGATGAGGTGGGAACGTTCTTCATGACCCCGGTGGGCGCGGCGCTGATCAAGGAGCCACAGGTGATTCTGGAATCGACGATCAACATCATGGCCGGCAAGATGAAGCCCGCTGCGGCCGGCGACACGAGACGCGTGCTGCAGCTGATGAAGAACCATTATCACCGCGTGGTGAAGATCGTGTACTCGGAAGTGGACGAGCGGGATAAGGCGTATGCGGAAACGGTGGAGCGGTTCGCGAGCAAGTTCAATCTGGAGCTCAAGCAGGAGCAGGGCTCAGAGAATATACTGAGCGACCTGCTGGATGCCAAGAAGTGAGCTCACTACGTATTCAAGGGCTCTGACACGGGGACTAAGCGTAAACAAAAACCGACTGCTGGTTCGCCGCTACGGAAACCAGTATCCTTCTCCTAAGGGAACCTCAGATGACTCAGCGGCTGGACGAACGGTTCTGGGAGATCGATCTCCTTCGCGGCGTCGCGATCCTCATGATGCTCTTCTACCACGTGCTCTACGACCTTGACCGCTTTGGCGGGTTGAGGATCGAGATCCACGCGTGTCTCTGGCGTTACTTCGCGTGTGCGATCGCATCACTCTTTCTCCTGCTGGTTGGCGTCTCCCTGACACTCAGTTACGCACGCGCCTCGCACACGAGCTCTGAACGCGCTCTGTTCTCGAAGTATCTGACCCGTGGCGCAAGAATCTTTGCCTGGGGGCTCGTCATCACCGCGGTTACCTGGGTTCTGCTGAGGGATGATTTGGTGCGCTGGGGTATCCTGCACCTGATCGGACTCTCGATTATCATGGCGTTTCCTTTCCTCAAGTTGAGGTACGGGAATCTCGTGCTCGGCTCCCTTTTCTTGCTGTTCGGTGTGCTCATCAGGCATCTGCGGGTTGGAAGCTCCTGGCTGCTCTGGCTCGGACTCATGCCGGCGCAGTTCACAAGCGTCGACTATTTCCCGGTGATGCCCTGGTTCGGCGTGGTGCTCATCGGCGTGTTCGTGGGGAATGCGCTCTACTCTGGCTATCAGCGTAATTTCAGGCTGCGGGATCGCTCGCACGTTCCGCTAATACACGGGCTCGCGTTTTTAGGCCGGCACTCGCTGCTCATCTATCTGGTGCATCAGCCCGTTCTGATCACCGTGCTCTTGCTGATGGGCGCTGTTGATTTCGACGTTCCAATCTCGTTATACCTGCTCATTGAGAGCGCTTAGCGCGCGTTTTGATCCTCTTCCCAGAGCCCGAAGAGGTTCTGCTCGGTGTCGCGACAGACAGCGAGATAGCCCCAGCCCGGAACGGGCATCCGGGGCGCGACGACAGAACCGCCGAGCGCTTCGACTTTCTTCACAGAAGCAGCGATCGATTCAACTCCAAAGAACTGCGTGATCTGCTCGTTGGGTTTCTGGCGCGGGCCCATGCCGCCGCCAACGCCCGGGTTGCCCTCCAGGTCAGTGGTCTCGATCAGGTAATAGGGGAACCCGGGAGTCTGCTCGATCTTCCAGCCGAACAATTCCTCATAGAACTTCTTCGCGCGCTCAGGATCATCAGCCGGGATATCAAAATGGACGATGGTAGGCATCTTACAGGTACTCCTCCTTTTACTATACTAGTTCTTTATATACCGCGAAGGTCAGTTAAAACGCTTTCTATTTCGACCGATTGGCATTCGGCGTTCCTTTACGCCGAGCACCTAGAGGCAAACGAAAACCCTAAACGACAAGACAACCAAAATGACAACTAACTTAGGATCCTAAACTCTTCTTTTTAACCCATAAGGACTCGCCCGAGAGGTCATCAGCACAGCATGGGTGGTCGCGAATCGCCCTTTCATCGCCGAGCGATGCCTGTTCATCCTTTTTGCGCATATTTATC
>DSCO01000056.1 GCA_011049045.1 Methanomicrobia archaeon
CAGACGATCTCGCCTTCGTGCTCATCAAACCTTTGCCCGCGACCTCAATCTCGTTTCTCATTCGCGGTTCCATGATAATGTGGTCTTGCTGGTGTTCGAAACTCACCCCTTTCGGAACTACTGGAAAAATAGAAAAGTTTATATAGTGGGGGCGTTGACATGCTAGTTAGAGGGAGGAGATAGATGATAGCACAAGAGCAAAAACCCATGGAGGAGATTCTGGGATTCTTAGAGGGAAAGAAGAATGTTGTGGTCCTCGGCTGCGGCGGCTGCGCCACCTTCTATCATACTGGAGACAAAGACGCAGTAGATGAGATGGCATCAAAGCTTGAGCACGAGGGGAAAACGGTCACCAAAATCAGTATGCCCCTGGGTATGCAGGCCTGTGACACTGAGAAGAGTGGGATATTCTTAGAGAAAAAGAAGAGTGCCGTTGAGAGCTGCGATGCGATTCTGGTCATGAGTTGCGGTGATGGCGTACAGGTAGTGACGGAATTTGTCGACGACGAAATGGGGCTTGTGAAGCATGTCTATCCAGCAAACGACGCGATCGGCCTCGTCGGCGGCGGCCCGAAGAAGTTCAAGGAGACCTGCCAATCCTGCGGTATGTGCGAGCTGGGCAAGACCGCGGGTATCTGCCCGTTGACGTCCTGCGGCAAAGGCTTGATGAACGGGCCGTGCGGCGGTGTTCGGGTGGACAACAAATGTGAAATTGATCCTGAGAAGGACTGCGCCTGGGTCAAGATCTATGAGCGGATGGAGAAACTCGGTGATCTCGATGATTTCTTGCAGATGCGCGCGCCGCACGACTGGAGCAAATGCCTGAGGCCGCGGCTGTTTGAGCTTGAAGAGCCGATGAGCATGGTCGATATGATGGGCGCAATGATGAACTTCAACACCATCAGTGGGTACATGGCAATGATGTTCCAGAAGAAGCCGGAAGAGGAGAAGAGTAAGGAGTAAGAAAAATGCCTGACGAAATTTATAGCGACTTGATGCGGGAATTGAGCGAGGGGAGATTCGTCTTCACGGGTGAGCTGGAGCCGGAGAAGGCGGGCGAGTGTGAGGAGCCCATCGCGGCGGCAAGGGACCTGATCGGCCTCGTGACCGCCTGTAACGTGACGGACAACCCGCAGAGCTTCGCGTACGTGAACAGCCTCGCGGCATCCTACAAGATCCAGTCTGATACGGGCATGGAGTGCGTCTACCAGCTCAGGTGTGCAGACCGGAACCGCATGGCGCTGCTGTCCGATATCCTCGGTGCTAGTACCCTGGGGATCAAGAACATCCTGGCGCTTGCGGGCGATCACGTTTCACTGGGTGACACCCCGGATACGAAGCCGGTCTTCGATCTCGACTCGACCACGCTGATCCACCTGATCAGGCAGATGGTGGACGAGGGGAAGGATCTTCGCGGCAACAAGATACACAACCCGCCAAAACTGCACGTCGGCGGTGCCGCTGCCCCGGGCGCGGCACACCTGAAGGCCGAGGTCGCCAAGGTGAAGCGGAAGATCAACGTCGGCGTGGAGTACATCCAGACGCAGGTCGTGTACTACCAGGATATTCTCGATAAGTTCTTTAACGAGTTGGGCAAGACTGATGTCCCGGTTCTGGTCGGTATCTTTCCGGCGAAGAGTTTCGGCGCGGCCGATTTCTTCGACAAGTACGTCGCAGGTGTCGATGTCCCGCCAGACTACCTGGCGAATCTGAAGACGACGAAGGAGATCGCGGATAAAGAGAAGCGGAAAGCGGAAGTAGACCGGATCAATGTCGAGTTCTTCACCGACTTCCTCGAGTACCTGAAGGGCACACCGGCGGCTGGCTGCCACATGATGGCCGTGGGATATCCGCGAATCATAGGCCCGTTGAAGAAGGTAATGGAGTAACTTCCGAAGAACGAACCAGAGGGATTTTTTCCCCCTTTCTCCATTTTTAGGTGGACAGACCACCCTGAGCCTGCGATTTAGCTAGCGCATGCAAGCAGGCTCGTCCTAGCAGAGTTGTTTAGTGCCGGAAGGGTGGGGGGGCTTGCTGCTAGCGATAATCAGCGTTACCGAGCGGCATAAATGCCGTTCTCCACCGAAATGACGAGTGCTAAATGGTATAACCACTCCTTGAGATTCACCCCGGGGCCCGGTAACGAGTGACGCAACGAAGATAGCCAGCCAGATCACTCACTCTCTGCTCTCAAATCAGTTGGATGCCGCTAACAAATCCCTTATCGCCTTCTTCACGGCCTCTTCCGAATGGTAACGCTGCTGCCAGCCGAGTGCACCGAGCTTCGAGGCATCAAGCAGCATAACCGGGACGTCACCCTTCCAGCCGCGCTTGCCGCCGGTGTAGTTTAACTCCGGATCGAGGTTCATAGCCTCAGCAACGAGTTCCGCGATCCGCGTGACGCTCGTCATGCTGTCCGTCCCGATATTGAGGATATGCACCCGCTCCTCGTCGACGGCCGCCTGGAGCCCGACACGCATGGCCTCGATACAATCGGAGATGTATATGTACGATTTCGTCTGGGTGCCGTCGCCCAGAATCTCTAACGCCGCCGGATTCGTGCGCAACTTCTGGATGAAATCGTAGATGACGCCGTGACCCGAACGCCGGCCGATGACATTCGCGAACCGGTAAATCCACGCCTGCAGCTCGAAGGTATAGCAGTAAGAGGCGATGAACGCTTCGCACGCGAGTTTCGATGCGCCATATAACGAGATGGGCATGGTGGGATAGTCCTCGGGCGTCGGCAACTGCTCCGCATCGCCATATACGGTAGAGGTCGAGGTAAACAGGATTCGTCGCACGCCACTCTGGCGCATCGCCTCCAGCACGTTGTAGGTCGCAATGACGTTCTGCTCCAGGTGCACGTAGGTATCCTCTGCACCCAGCCGCACTTCAGGGTTCGCTGCCAGATGCCAGACTTCCTCTACGCCTTCAAACAGCCCGGCAATCTCGTCGTGTACCAGATCGATCTGATGGAACTGGAAATTCGGTTTGCCCTGATGAGCCGCGATGAAGTGCTCGTCACCCGAACTCAGGTTATCAAGAACGATAAGCTCGTGATCATCGGCCATCAACCGGTCAACCACATGCGAGCCGATAAAACCCGCTCCACCGGTTACCAGAATTTTCATCTCTTCGTCACTCGGCCCTGGGGTACGACCCGAGCAGTTTGATCAGGGTCACCCGCGATTCTAGATTCGCCAGCACTGCTTTTATCTCTTTCTCCTCGACGTGACCCTCACAATCGATGTGGAACATGTAATCGCCCAGGGCACGCCGGGATGGTCGAGACTCGATCTTCGTGAGATTTATCCCGCGCTCAGCGAAGACGCCAAGGACGTCGTAGAGCGCTCCCGGACGGTCCTTCAGGGCGAGCAAGAGCGAGGTCTTGTCATGACCGGTCGGCGCCGTCTGCACGGCTGCGGGCGCAAGAGCAACGAATCGCGTCACGCTTGCCATATCCTGCACATCCTCCATGAGTATGGTAAGCTGGTACTTTCGTGCGGCCTCTTCAGAAGCCAACGCGGCGATCGCGTCTAGCTCCCGGGCCAATTTCGCGGCTGCCGCTGTGCTGTCCACCGCTTGCACCTTCACGCCGCGGGACAGCAATCGTCCCCTGATGAATCGTTTGCACTGCGCGATCGCGTGCGGGTGTGAGACGACCGTCCGTATCTGGTCGAACGCGCCACGCGCGAGAAGACAGATCTTTATCGGTACCAGCACCTCGCCGGCTATCTGGACCGATCCAGCGGTACTTTCACTCGTGAGCACATCCAGGGTCTCGCCCACCGAGCCCTCAAGGGAATTCTCGATCGGCACCACGCCGTATCCGACCTCGCCACGCGCGACGCTATCCGCAACATCGAATATGGTAGGGTAAAAGAGGAGCTCTGCAGGCTCAGCCGCCGTCTTCGTCCGCGTTTTGAGCCAGAGCAACGCTGCAGTTTCTGAGAAGGTGCCCTCAGGCCCCAGTAAGCCCAGTTTCATTGGCGAGTACTTTTGTTAGGTAGTTAGACCAAACTGCTTTGCGGTTTATAAAGCTACAACGGACGATTCGCAGAGGCGCGTGCGGCATTTATATACGGCCAGCGTGTATATCCTATAGGAGAGACAAGAAAGAACGCCTTGGTAGCATAGTTGGCCAATGCGCCACCTTGGTAAGGTGGAGATCGCGGGTCCAAATCCCGCCCAGGGCTCTTATACATAAGTTTAAAGCGCCACACACCATACTTACCATATGGGCGATATGAACGAGTTTTAGCACCGCACATGCCAGAAGATGAACTCCTGTTCCCCGAGCCAGAAGCACTGATACGGGCTTTTGCCGAGGACACTAACCGGAGACGAAGAACGCCGGTGGTTAAGCGAATGCCCATGCTCCTCGCTGAGGAGTCAGAACCGCTCCAGACGATTTTGATCTGCCGCGAGCCCGATGAACGGATCCTTATACTGAAAGACTTCGCGACGGCGAAGCGGCGATAACCGTAAGGAGCATGGTGCGGGCAGTGAACCGCACTGATCGTTTCCCGTACTTTTTAAATGTAGGGAAGAACAAACGACATGATAAGCGCGGAATGAAAGAAGCGTGTAGAGGTGATAAGGGTGGAAGGTGCGCTTCGGCACTATGACTGGGCGAAGTTTGGTCTATGAGTTGCTTATAACCGTGCTTGTGCTGGCGATCCTCACCGCGGGCTGCGTGGATGATGGTGACGTTATGGGCGATGAAGATGCAACCACGTCGAGCCGCGCGGCACTGACCCTGACCACCCACACCGATCCCACTTACTACTTCTCCATAAAGAAGCCGGCTCACTGGTCCGTCACGGTAGGTGATGCGATCGTGGTAGCCGATCCCGCGGCATATGGCGCGACACACGTAAGGATCCAGCCGCTGATCTTGAGCGGCGCGTTCCGGTCAATGAATGCCGAGGCGATCGCCAACTATCTCGTGGGCGGGGCGATCGCGGAGTACGAGCAGGTTGAGTTCGAGAGCGTGCGCGAGACGAGCGATCGGATGATGCTCGAGTTGGTCACGCTCTTCACCGATGACGGTATGGCGAAGAAGGGCGTCCATACAATCTTCGTCGAGTCGCCCTACGCGATTTACACCAGCTACGAGACCAGCGAGGAGGATTTCTCTGAGCTTGAGGGGCTGTTACGCACTATTGCCTCGAGCTATGTCCAAAATACCCCGCCCGATGACGCAACTGGGTCCGGGACAACTCAGAGCACCATCGGGCCGCTGCACGAGACCGCGCAGGAAGGCAAGGTGAAGATGCGAGTGCCTGACGGCTGGAAGGTGACGGTCTTAGCCGGCTGTACCGGTCTGATCGCGGAGGATACGGCCAATCCGGCACGAGGCGTGCTATTCCTCAATTTCCTGCATGCTGACCTTAATACCGGCCTTCCACCGGGTGTTACACCCGAGAAGTATCTCACCGACTACCTGCCCCAGGATTTTACCACAGTTACAGCCATGAAAATGCTCCACTACGAGGATGTTGACATGAGTTCCCTCTCAGCAGGCGTATCCAGCGAGGTCAAAGCGATGAGAGCGTCATTCAAGAATCAGGGCGTGCCCGCGATGGGTTCATTCACGATCGGTACGCGGCAGATCGGGGGCTATTATACCACCATTGATTACCTCTGGGGGATCTACGCGCCCGCGGACCAGTTCGAGGTGGATGCGCCCATCCTGCTCGAGATCTTCAATTCTATTGATTACCGTGAATCGTTCCTCGGCGAGTGCCGACGTGCCCTCGAGCAGTCCTGGGGCGGCACCGGTAGCTCAGCAGGCGGAACGTCCGGTGATGCGCTCCGTGAGCAGCGGCTCAACGAGTGGTACGAGCGTCAGGAGAAGGATGATATCTTCATGGAGGGCTACAGCGATTTCATCCTCAACCGCGACCGCGTCTACAACCCCGAGACGGATGAGGTCTACCATGTCAACCAGAATTTCTACCAGTATTACGATACACATCGTGAGCAGTATAAACAGAAGTACATGGTTCCGCTCACTGAAGAGCAGTTCCGAACTCACGTGCCGCTCGATGGGAACCTCCATATCCACCCGGAGTGACCGATAGCGCTCAGTCCTCTGAACTTGCTTAATGGTCGTGACACGCACGCGACGCATCGTCCGCGACCGTAGTCAGGTCTCAGTCGTCAAGTACCCGCCTACTGCCGAAGACCAGCTATTCACCACAAATCAGGGGTAAGCAAGGAGGTTTTATATCGAATGGATCAATCGTTCTCGGGCTGAACGATGCCCTCGTCGAACTAACAGGAGCACTTGCGGGCTTCACCTTCGCGTTCCAAAATAGACACCTTATCGCATTGGCTGGTCTTATTACCGGCATCGCAGCCGCACGTTCTATGGGAGCTTCCGAATATCTGTCAACGAAGTCCGAGACCGATGGGCAGGACTGAGGGACCCCGTCAAAGCAGCGGTATATACCAGTGTGGCGTA
Source organism: Methanomicrobia archaeon (assembly GCA_011049045.1). Classification (NCBI taxonomy): domain Archaea; kingdom Methanobacteriati; phylum Methanobacteriota; class Methanomicrobia; species Methanomicrobia archaeon. Next base: position 6,473 of record DSCO01000056.1, read on the forward strand.
CATCGTGACCGTGGCCTTTTTAATACTGCCCTTCTTTCTCCTGCCGAAAGTCTACGTAGCGCTATGAGCAACCCTGGTTAACGCGCTCATCGTGATCTTGTTATTCACGTTTTACGTTTCGGTTGCCAAGGACCTCCCGTTCAGGAAACGGTTCCTTGAGATGGCGACCCTCCGCCTCTGTGTGGCAGGTCTGACATTTGCTATTGGATTCCTGATACGGACATTTCTGGGAATCGAGATTTGAAACCGTTTATCACAACGCCGGGAGTCTGGTCTGATAACGTCTGTGCAATCGGCACACAGGTATGTATCACTGGTACATACGATTAACGCCGTGAATGAGTGCATTCACCGAGGCGATGACGATGTCCTCGTTCACACCACTCGCGGTTAGTGTGCGATCACCACGACTGATCCGGACAACGACATTCACGAGCGCGTCCGTTCCGCCGGTGATCGCGTCGACGTGATACTCCTCGAGCTGTAGATCGTTCATCTCGTGGCCCGCGAGCGCCTTCCGCAACGCATTGATCGCTGCATCTACGGGCCCGATACCCACGCTGGCCTCGGTTATCTCTTCGCCGTTGATCTGTAAGCGAATTGATGCGGTAGGACATACGTTCTTCCCGGAGACCACGGAGAGGTCAAGCAGCTTGATCCGCTCCTCGCGCTCGATGCGCAGGACATCCTCGACAAGTGCCTGGAAATCGGAATCGGTGACCAGCTTGCCTTTGTCGCCAAGCGCCTTCACCTTCGCTAGGATCTGCTGGGTCTGCTCCTCGTTGGCCGTGAGTTTCATGTCCTCAAGCACGCGCTTCACCGACGCCTTGCCGGTATGCTTACCGAAGGCGAACCGGCGTGTCCTGCCGATGATTGCCGGATCGATCGGCTCGTAGAGTGTTGTATCCGCGAGGGTTCCGTGGACGTGCATGCCTGACTCGTGCGTGAATGCATTCGTGCCGATCAACGGCCTATTCGGTGCGATAGGCATCTTGGTCAAATTCCGGATGAGTCGTGAGGTCTCATACAATTTCGCCTTCGTTATTCGCGTCTTCACGCCGTAGAGCAGCTCCAACGCGATCACGACTTCTTCTAACGATGCGTTACCGGCACGCTCACCGAGCCCGTTCACCGTGACGTGCACGCACTGCGCACCCGCCTGAACTGCTGCGATCGAATTCGCCGTGCCCAGGCCGAAATCGTTATGACAATGGATGGAAACGGGTGTGGCAACGGTGCAGAGCTCCCGGAAGATCTCCTTCGTTCGCTCCGGATAGAGCACGCCTACTGTATCGCAGAAGCATAACCGGTCAACTACCGGCGCTAACTGCACAAAGAATGATTTCAGGAATACCCTATCGGCCCGCGATGCGTCCTCTGAACTGATCTCTACGGCCACACCGTGCGATTTCACGTACTCCGCCATCTCGATCGTCTTCGCGAGCAGTGTCTCGCGATCCAGCTTCAGCTTCTTCTGGATGTGCGCATCGGACACAGGAGCCACCAGATTCACGGCGTCCACATCACAGGCGAGTGCGGCATCGATATCGCCTTTAAGGAGCCGTGCGAACGAGCAAATGTCCGCGTTCAAGCCATCGTTCGCGATCGCTTTAATCCCACGCTGCTCGCCTTCCGAAATGATCGCCGTTCCCGCCTCTATGATGTCCACACCGAGTAGATCAAGCTGTCGGGCTACCTGCACCTTTTGTTCAGGGGTCAGAGACACCCCGGGTGTTTGCTCACCATCGCGCAATGTGGTATCCAGGACCTTTACTATCTTCTCGACCGCCATACGCACGCGCTCCTCGTTTACTATAAATAGTGGGTTGCCGTGTATTAATAGTAAATCAGATAGCTTGAAAGCCATGAATACGCAGAGGTGAGCACGTATTAACCGCTGGCTCTTTACGTCACACGCATAAGTTGTAACAGATAAGCGCCGTGGAGATGTGGTTTCGCGGCCCGAGCAACAGAAATGGGGGGAGAAATGAAGGCCATCATTATCTACGCATCGCGACATCAGGGGAATACGGCAAAAGTGGCACGGGCGATCGCGGGAGCGCTCAATGCTGAACTCGTTACCGTTGATAAGGCGCAGGGCATCGCAATCCACGAGTACGACCTGATCGGGCTCGGCTCGGGGATCTACTGGGGCCGGCACGATAGGATGTTGCTGGCGCTGGTTCGCGCGTGGCCCGCGCACGATAACAGGAAGGCGTTCATCTTCTCCACAAGCGGGCGGGCTGAGGGCGGGATTTTCAACCGATATACCCGGCACTTGCGGCGTGCAGTAACGGAGAAGGGCTTCAAGATAGCCGGTGATTTCTCCTGCCGCGGCTCTGATGCTGTGGGCCCGCTCAAGCTCCTCGGCGGGATCAATAGGGGTCGGCCGAACGAGGCGGATTTAGCAGCGGCCGCGCAGTTCGCGCGCGGGCTGTGGGTGCCGAAAGAAGGATGATCCGATCTGTACTAGAACAATCGTATTAACGGTATCCAGTTCTCGTGCTGCTTCCCGTTACGGTCTTTGAACTCCTTTCCTCACAGGACTTTTTTTCGTTACTTAGCAGGTCGTTTCAAGCCAATGCGCGGATAGTATCGTTAAATCGATGAAGTTCACCACCCCATCCTCGTTGATGTCGTAGCGTGGATATGGTGCAATGGTAGTCTCAAGCCAGTGTGCGGACAGTATCGTCAGATCTATGAAGTTCACGGTACAGTCTTCGTTGATGTCCCATCTACCCGGCGGTTCTTCTATCGTTTCGGTCACGGTAAGGATTACCGCGTCAAACGGCCCCCACGCTCCTGCAGAATCCCTTCCGTGAACAAAGAGCGTGTGGTTTCCGATAGCCAAGCCACTGATATTCACGATCGCGGTTACCGCCTCACTCGCGGAGTCAAAGGCACCATCTACCGGGTTCATCGCCACTCCAGTCCCGTCATCACCCACCACATCTATGAAGTATTCTGCGGCAGCTACGGTGAGTGCGACGTTGGCTTCGCATTCACTGATACTGATGCTGCTGCCTGCTTTTTGCGGGATCTTTTCAGGCCGCGACATCGCAAGCTGAGGACTGCTCTGCGGCACACTCGAGAACGTCCCCGCGGGCACGGTAACATCCGTGACGTACCAAACGTCATTATCGTACATGGTATGCGGCCCGAAGGTTCTCACTATCTGGTTTGCCGTGCCTTCAAAGAGCGTGACGGTAACCGTGGCATCTGATGGCCCGTGCCCCCTATCCCAATAGTAATGAACACCCACGGAGTACGTGCCTGCAGGCGGATCGTAGATGGTAATATGCTCGGGGCCATAGCCATCAGTATCGTCCACATCAAGATAGGGATCACGGGTATCGTTATGGGCGGGATCTTCAGGATCGTAGTGCTCACCATTGCCATTCCAGTCAGGATGTTTGTTGGCCCAAAAGCAATTATCGTTTGAGCCCAGGCTATCCCCGGGCTTAGCGAGATACAGGTCGAGATCCGTATCACCGGTGTTCCAGGTAAGCCTGATCCGCATGCCAGCTGCTTCGGCACCCCGCGTATCCACCGTTACCGTACCTTCTATCAACTTGCCGATCTCGTCCCCGATGGAGAGTATGTACTCGCCGTCGGGCGCAATGTAGTTATGCATGTGCTTGCCATCCCAGCGAGTGGTATATGTGCCGTCCGTGATCTCAATCATCGGGAGGATCTGAACGGGTTCCCACCACCCTTCCTTCAGGATCCAGAGCTCAAGCGGACCAAGGCCAGGAGTCCCGATGGCGGTTATCAGCGTTGTCTCCCCGATAACCGGATTGAAGGGATCGGGGTTGGCGGTGAGTGAGGTCAAGGGCTTATCGCGCCTCACCGTCACCACACCCGAGACCAGTTCCTGCCCGGTCCCCGCGGCACCGACCGAGAGAATATACGTCCCGTTTGGCACGGACTCGCCCCAGGTCATGTGCGTCCCGTTCCAGGTGGTGGTATAGGTGCCACCGGGGCCTTCGACGAGCGAGAGGATCTGGACGGGCTCCCACCAGCCTTCACGCAGTATCACCAGTTCAAGAGGGCCGAGTCCCTCACTCCCCCGCGCGGTGATCAGCGTGGATTCCACGTCGGGATTGAAGGGATCGGGATCGGCGCTTACCGATTCGAGCTCCCAGACGCCACAGTTCACCCATACCGTACCCGTGGCAAGAACGTCACCAAGACCTGAGATGGTAAGGTCATACTCGCCATCTGGCACCTCGGTGCCCCAGGTCATGTGCGTCCCATCCCAGGTCGCCCGATATTCGCTGAACGAATAGATGGGTGGCGTGACAAAGACGGGGTATTCCGTGAGTTGAAGGATCTGGACCGGCTCCGGCCAGTCCTCACGGGTGATCCAAACCTCGAGCGGGGAGAGGCCCTGAACCCCGACGGCGACGATTTCAGTCGTCTGATTTACGGGTGCGCAGGGATTGAAGGGATTAGGATAAGCGCCAACGGATTCGAGCAGGTTCTTACCGGGTTGAACCACCAGGATATTGGTAAAATCCGCACCAATCGCGCCGCCGTCATCTGTGATGAAGAGCGCGATGGAGTAGGTTCCCGCCTGGGTATAGGTGTGGGTGGGTGCCACGCCACTGCCCGTCGCACCATCACCAAAGACCCAGTAATAATGCACAATAGTTCCGTCCAGGTCATACGAGCCGGAGCCATCAAAATGCACCTGCTCATTCACCGTCACCACCTGATACGGCCCGGCATCTGCGACCGGCGCGATATTGATCGGTGACTGCTGGGTGGTGAACTGCCCGCCCTGCGTTGAAACCTGTGTTGAAGAGGTGTGTTTCTGACCCTTCTGGATCTGCTGCTGCGTGCTCTGCTGCGTGATTGTTTGCTGACCTACTTTCGTGGTGATCGTCTGGGTGTACTGGCCACTCTGCTTTCCCGTAACCTGGGTAGTATAGCCCGTCTCCTTGGGACAGGTGATCGTTATCGTTTGCTTCTGCTGGTGCTGCTTCCCGGCGCCACAGTCAACCCATACGGTACCGAGGGCGAGCACGCCCCCAGCGCCTGAGAGCGTGAGTTGATACTGGCCATCTGGCACCACAGTGCCCCAGGTCATGTGCGTTCCATCCCAGGTCGCCCGATATTCGCTGAACGAATAGATCGGGGGCGTGACAAAGACGGGGTATTCCGTAAGTTGCAGGATCTGAACCGGCTCCGGCCAGCCGTCACGGGTAATCCAAACCTCAAGCGGGGAGAGGCCCTGAACGCCAACAGCAACGATTTCAGTCGTCTGACTCACGGGCGCGCAGGGCGTGAAGGGATTGGGAAAAGCGCCGAAGGATTTTATCTGCTGCTGTTGCTGCGACCGTCCCTGGAGCATGAATGCCGTCTCACTCTCCTCAACGGTGATGTTCGCCGTGAGCACCGCCGATTGTGCCCCGCCCGTGGGATTAGGCGACGCGCGAACATCAGCAGCACGTGGGCCCGGGAGCGTCTCGACGAAGTAGGTAGCCTGGGGTATCTGGATCACTGCCTGGGCCGGATCCTTCACCTCACCCTTCTTCGTGCTCTGTCCCTGCAGCGTACCCACCGCCTGGCCGGTCTCTTTATCGATGATCGTGAGGTCAACGGGACCTTGCGTGGTATAAGTAATCGAGGGGATGTTCTGCACATCCTCGAGCTGAGTTGGCGATCCTTGCTGCACGGTGAAGGCGTCAGTAATCCAGGGAGTGCTATACAGTTGCTGAGCCCCGTCTTTTACCGTGACTTTCAAGTCATAGTTCCCTTTTTGCCAGCCGCTGGGTATCGTATAATTCGGATAGTAATCCTGCTGTTTTTGTGATACCGTGTAATTGTGCTGGGGCAGGTCGATTACCTGACCTGCAGGGTTACGCACCTGCCAGTGGAGCTGGATTGTTTGTTGTGTGGGATCGTATTGCTGAACGGGTACTTTGATCTTGAGCGTATGATTGGTGTAATAGTTGTTCGACCGTGTGATACCGCCGACACCCACCTTCTTGCCTACTAGCTCACCAACCAGATCGCAATTCAAATAGGGATTGGAGTGCCGGGGCCGCGCGGGGTGCCAGAGGAAATCAGGGTGGCGACTGCTGAGCCAGCCTGAGGCACCAGGTCCGGGAATAATCTTGCCACTCCCATCTACAGTGATCCAGTAGTGATAGGTATGGGTGAAGACCGAGGCGGGCGTGACGCCGCTGAGGTGGTCAGGATGCACACCATCTTTGACCAGCCATACGGTACAAATGACATCTACCCGATTGCCAATACCGGGTGTAAAGGTCATATCATACCGATAGAAGGGGAAATTCCACACCTCCGGGCCCGGCTCATAATCCATTACGAGCGGCGCTCCCCGATCCTTAATCCATTGCCGGACGGCAATCGTAAAATCACTAGCGTAAACATCATCATAAGGATGGTTGGGGTAGTTCGTGGGATCAAACCGTGTTCCGAGGAAGAAGTCTACGGGGTCCTCATAGTGGCACTCGGTGAGCAGCGCTTTCAAATCGCCGACATAAAAGATGATCCCGTCCTTGTTCAGCGTACTGCGCGGCTCATCCTCCAGAACGCAAGCCGCCGCCCACGCATGGCAGTGCCCGAACCAGCCAGGAGCACCGGGCATGTAATGGTTCGCCAATTCCCATTCCTTGGCGCGCGAATCACCACCGTACTTTGCCTCGACATACTGGTCATATTTCGCGAGCGGCCCCGGGGCGCCGTGCGGGTAATACCCGAGCGCTGTCTGGCCCTGGTTTAACGGCCACCAGAAGCCAGCCCAGGGGATTTTATCGGCTGTGCTTTGCTCAGTACTGGGCAGACCTACTGACGGGGAAGAGGAGGAGGTCAACAACCCAAGCTCAGCCTCCGCCTGCTCCCTCATACTCAATTGGCAGGTTACGGTTCCGCTGGTCGTAAGCTTGATCTTCATACTTACTCTACCATGGTCCAGTTCACTCGACTCGATGAGCACTCCTCCGGTTGCGGAGACCTCAGCCCGTGTAGCGAGAGCATAGCCGCTATGCAACTCGAAGAAATCAACCTGCAGGGTATGGTCTCCTGCAGGTACTTGAGCAAGAGTGAGTACGCCGTAAGCATCAGTCGTACCCTGGAAGACACCATCAAGTGAGACAGAAACGCCACCAGGAGGATTGCCATCTCCGATCTGGATTGCCAGGGTCAATTCAGATCCTGCTGTGCTTGCTGCCGAAGCCGCGCCACCAACGAGCGAAAACACAAGTGCCACACAAAGTGCCATCAAACAATACCGAGTACCCCTATTTTGTAACATCTTCCCGCTTTTCACTCCCAGGTTAATCTCATAAAGCGCACGCATGCCCATACCTTTTCACGATAGCCGTACGAGATGATGGACATAAGTATTGTGTCATTTTAAGCTTTCTGGTTAAGGAGGCTGTAAAGCTAATGGGTGCTACAGCAAATTCCAATCGGAGAATCTGCCACAGAGTGGAAAACAGCGTTTGTTGTGGGTGATTTAGATCCTTACCCCCCGGTGGTGACGGCTCTGGTCCAGTTGGGTGTCACCGTCCCGGGTACTGGAAAAAAAGTGTTATTAACCGGTATTTCGGTATTCGAGATCTTCTTGAAGAGCCGTTTTTGCCGTACCACTCCAGGGTAGCGGAGATTATTTATAGCCGGATTGCCAACACACCACCGTGCGATCATGAAACGATTAGAAGAGCTAGACGCGTTCCTGATAACGAACGATGAGTTGCGAGCGACGATTGAGGCGATTGGCTGGCGGGACTTCATCGCGGAGATCCAGAAGGGCTTTGAGCAGACCGCGCTGGGCTACAGCGTCACACCGCCGAAGGTCTATGTGAACACTGACGTCTCGGACATGCGGTGTATGCCCTCGTATTTGCCGAAGTACAACCCCCGGTACTGCGGCGTGAAGATCGTCTGCGTGGCGCCCGAGAATGCGAAGATCGGTGTCCCGACGGTCCTGGGCGAATATCTGCTCCGTGACGCGGAGACGCAGCACTTGCTCGCGGTCTTGCAGGCCGAGGAGATGACCGCGTTTCGCACCGGCGCGGCCACGGGCGTGGCGACGGACGCGCTGGCGCGCAGGGACTGCGAGACGCTCGGCCTCGTAGGCGCGGGCAAGCAATCGTATTATCAGGCAAAGGCGATACTTACGGTGCGACCGTCGATTGAGCAGATCAAGCTGGTGGATCTTGTCCCCGAACGAGCACAGGCGTTCAAAGCGCGTCACCAGCAGGAATTCGGGGTTGAGATCGCCGTCGTTGATCTGGAAGCGGCGGTGGATACGGATATCCTGACGACCGTGACGCCGGCGACCGAGCCGTTCGTCTTCACCGAGCAGCTACACCCCGGCATGCACCTCAACGGGGTCGGTGCAGACGCGAAGAGCAAGATCGAGTTCGCTCCGGAGGTATTGAGGCAAGCGCGGATCGTTGTGGACGACTTAGCACAGTGCATCCATTCGGGCGAGGTTTATCAGGGGTTGGAGCAGGGGATCATCACCGAGCAGGATCTGATACCACTGGGCGACGTTCTACTCCAGAGACAGGCGGGACGAACGAGTGCAGAGGATGTTACCTTCTTCAAATCGACCGGCGTGGCGTTCCAGGATCTGATCACGGCGATCCTGGTCTTTGAGCGGCTGATGGCGTGAGAGCATAAGCGGTAACGAATGACGCTCTGAGATTTTACCGGCACCAGATCACTGCAGCATCTGAATACGGGTGAGCAAGGCACACCGTGGTATAAACCGCTGATTTCGCCACCATCCGCTAGAGAGTAGCCAGCACCTCGTGCACCGCTTCGGGGCTCGAAACGACGATCGCGCCGTTCATTTTCAGCGCGTCCACCCGTCTGGTGGCCTCACCGTCGGTAAAATCCCGGTTCGCTATCTGATCGCTCTCGACAAGGATCACGCTCTTACCCAGCCGGGATAGGGCCACTTCCGCCGCTTCGATGTTCTTCAGGTTCCCGAACCCGACGGGGATATTGCAGAGCACAACGGCGTCCGCATGGCGGATCTGGTCAAGCTGTGCCTGAAACGCGGTCTCCGTGATGGGCGAGAATGGCGCTTCTGTGGTTACCGGTATCTGCAACAGCTGCGCTACCTCGTGATCGCTGTCCAGGAGGTTGATCACACCGGCGGTCACGGTGTATCCCTTCTCGGTGAGAAGGTGCATCAGCGCTGTGCCCGCACCGCCACCGCAGATGAGATGGACTGTCTTCCTGAGGTGGCCGTCTCGTGCTGATTCGTTCTGCCGGCTTACCGACGGTGGCAGGGGCGAGATATAGCACTGGTTCGTGACTGCGTGGCGTTTCACGAGCACAGCGGCACCGAACGCGGTCCTGATATTCGCTGCCGTTAAGACCGCGTGGGGTGCGCCCATCGCGATGATCGTTCCACTGCGGAGTAATACGAGCCGATCACAGTACTGCGCGGCCAAATTGAGGTCATGGATGACTGCAATGACAATCAAGCCGCTTTGCGTAGTTAACCGCCTGAGCAGTTCCATGATCTCGATCTGGAAATTGATATCGAGGTGTGAAGTCGGCTCATCGAGAAGGAGTACTTTCGGCTCCTGCGTCAGCGCACGTGCGATGATCACCAGCTGCCGCTCGCCACCGCTCAATTCCGTCACCGGCCGTTCAGCCAGCGGCCAGCAGTTGGTCAGCTCCATGCTCCGCCGTGCAATCTCGATGTCCCGCTCGCTCTCCAGCTCCAGCCGGCCCAGATGGGGGTTACGGCCCATGAGTACCACGTCGAGCGCGGAGAACTCGAACTGAATGCTGGTATCCTGAGGTACCGAAGCGAAGCGCTGCGAGAACACCTTATCCTTCATCTCCACCACTGCCGTACCGTCCAGGAGGATTGTGCCCGTCCGCGGTTTCAAGATGCGCGCTATCGTCCGTAAGAGTGTCGTCTTGCCCGAGCCGTTCGGTCCGATGATGCCCAGTAGCTCGCCCGTTGATGCCGTGACGTCCACACCTTCCAGCACCTTCTTGCTGCCGTAGTACGCGTCCACGTCCTTTATCTCGAGCGCCATCGCCATCCGTCCCCGGTAGCAGTAATTAGGTCACGTCAGGTGCCGCTTCTTCCTCGCTCACCGCGATCTTTACCAGCGCTGGCCTGATGACCTTGCCGCGGAACACAAACCCTTTGCGCAGCACTTCGCGCACGCTGTTCCCCGCCTCGCCTTCTTCTGCAGGCACCCGGGCTAGCACCTCGTGCCTGAAAGGATCGAATTGCATGCCGTCCGCCTGGATCTCCTCGAGCCCCTCACGTTTCATCAGCTCCATGAGCTGCTTCAGCGTCAACGCCACGCCCTCCAGCAGCCCTGCTGAATTCCCGGTCGCCTTCGCGTGATCAACGGCGACCTCTAAGCTCTCCCGGATCGGTAGCAGATCGAGCATGAAGCATTCGCAGAGCCGATCACCAAGCTCGCACTTCTCACGCTCAACAAATCGCTTGTAATTCTCGAAATCCGCCCGCAGGTATTGCAGCTGGCTTAAATACTCCGATTCCTTGCCGGGGGATCGCTCTTCGGCCTTCTTCCGCTTCTCTGACAATTCCTCCTCCATGATCTCCAGGCCGTCGCCGATCGCATCCAGCTTCTGCTCAGTCAACCCGTTCTGATCCGCCAGCATCTCCTTGATACGCGCCAGCTCTTTCACGATACTGCTCAACGCGCTCTTGACACTCGCGAGTTCGCCTAACGCCGTTTCGACGTTCTTACTGCACGCCGCGGCATCGCGGGACAGACGCTCGATCCGCTCTTTAAAATCCCGTTCTCTGCGCTCGTTGCTCTTTTTCATCGTTCAGAAATAGACCACACCAGGTGATACCAGTACTTTATTACCCGTAGAACTAAAAATCATGATAGATCCACCCATGGTTTCTCCGGTTTACTATGCTGACGGTATCACTACTTGACGGCTATGTTGACGAGCCCACCTGCCTCGGTGTGCCGCCGTATATCAGTCCGTACCCACGCTATATCGCTGGCGCCGTCTGGCATCACGACCATACCGCACAGGTCGTGTATCGCACGATCGATCAACTCCGAGCAGAGCGATCGATTTTAGCGTTATTCGCACGATCTGATCTGGTCGTGGTCATTGCAGGCATGGCCGTTCCCGGTCGATACCTGTCGGGGTTCCCGGCCAGCCCGAACGAGCTTCTTGAATTCCTCGCGTGCCTGGAAAAGCCCGTGAAAGTGCTTTGCGGCCCGGCTGCCCGGTACGGGTTCGGGTTGGCGGGCGGTAAACCCGTGCGTGATCTCCAGTTCGTTGCACCGGTCTTTGACGTTATCGCGCAGGGTGATGGTGAGGTCGTCGTGGCCGAGCTGCTACGCAACCAGTTAGACGCGGATGCGGTAGATCCCGCGCTCTGCCGAGTAAACGCCAGCATGATACGAGATCCCGCGGTAAAAGGCGCGCGAGTCGTGGCACAGCATCCGCTCTTCCCCCACTACCTCATCACTGAGATAGAGACGTATCGCGGATGCCCGCGCAGTATCCAGGGCGGCTGCTCGTTCTGCAGTGAGCCCAGCAAGGGTCCACCCGATTTCCGGCCCGTATCGGACATCCTGAGCGAGATCGCAGCGCTGTATCGCGCAGGCATTCGCCATTTCAGGCTCGGCAATCAGCCCTGCATCTTCTCCTATATGGCGAACGGCGCGGGTGAGGTGGAGTTCCCGGAGCCCAATCCGGACGCTCTCGAGCGATTGTTTCATGGCATTCGTGCGGTTGCGCCCGCGCTCAAAACGCTCCATATCGATAATGCCAATCCGGGCATCCTCGCGCGCTATCCCCGGGAATGCAGCCGCATCGCGAAGAGCATCGTACGGTATCATACGTCCGGTGACGTCGCCGCACTTGGTGTGGAAAGCGTTGACCCGGTTGTGATCGCGCGGAACAATTTGAAGGCTGATGCGGACGAGGTTCTGAGTGCGGTGAAGCTGCTTAATGAGGTTGGCTCGGCGAGGGGCGCGAACGGACTGCCGGAGCTCTTACCCGGCTTGAACTTTGTCTTTGGGCTCGATGGCGAGAGTAAGAAGACGTTCCCGCGGGATTACCAGTTCTTACAGCGGATCATGGATGAGGGGCTTCTGCTGCGCCGGATCAATCTCCGCCAGGTCATCCCTATTCCGGGCACGAAGCAGTTTGAGCTGGGGGATAAGCTCGTGAAACGCCATAAGCACGAGTTCCAGCGGTTGAAGCATTATATACGGACCGAAATCGACCGCCCGATGCTGAAGCGCGTTGTGCCCGAGGGCACTATCCTGACAGACATCTACCTGGAGATCCACGAGGGCACGGTGACCTTTGGACGGCAGCTCGGCAGTTATCCCCTCCTCGTGGGGATTCCGGGTGTGCTCTCGCTGCATAACTTTCTGGACGCAAAGGTCATTGGCTACGGCTATCGCTCGATCACCGCCGTGCCCTATCCGCTCGCGATCAACACTGCCTCGCTTGAGACGCTCACGGCACTGCCGGGCGTTGGCGCGAAGCGAGCCATGAGGATAGCAGCACGCAGACCGTTCGGTAATGCCGACGAGCTTATACAAGCCCTTGATGATCCCAAACTGGGGCAGAAACTGCTCGAGTATATAACTCTTAAATAAGGCCAGCGGCAAAAGGTGGTTAGAAGAGGTAATGTTCCTTGGCATAGATGTGGGCGGGGCGAACACGAAAGTAGCCACTTCTGATGGCGTCGTCGTTGAGTCCCTGTACGCGCCACTCTGGCATCGCAAGGTCTGCCTCTACGAGGTACTCCCCGAGGTGCAGCAGCGGTTTGGAGCCAAACTCGAGGCGATCGGTGCGGTAATGACTGGCGAGCTCAGTGACTGCTTCGCTACGCGCCGTGAGGGCGTTCTCTTCATTGCAGACGCCGTGGCGACGAGCTTTGATAACCCGCTGTTCTTTGACCGCATGGGTCAGTTCAGAGCCCGTTCGGCGGTAGAGACCGACCCACTTGCTTTCGCCGCGACCAACTGGCTCGCATCCGCAACGCTCGTGGCACAGGAGTACCGCGATGCGATCTTTCTCGATATCGGCAGCACGACCACCGATGTGATCCCCATTAGTGACGGTACGGTAAGAGCGCAGCGCACTGATCTTGAGCGCTTGAAACGCGGCGAGTTGATCTATTCGGGCGTGTTACGCACGAACGTCGCGGCAGTGCTGCAGCGCGTGAACCTCGCGGAGGAAGAGGCGAGCGAGACGTGCAGGGTCTCTTCAGAACTCTTCGCCATCACTGCGGACGCGTACATTGTTCTGGGCGAGCTACGAGAGGATGCGTATAGCTGCAGCAGCCCGAACTGGTACGCCTTCGTAGGCCGCGAGGTGGAAGAGAAGAGCAGAATGAGCGCTTTACAACGCTTGGCGCGGGTGGTCTGCAGCGACCTGGAAGAACTTGGCGAGACGGGTGCAGCTGCGATCGCTGCGCAGGTGAAGCAGAAGCAGGTCGAGGAGTTACAAGCATCGCTAGAACAGATGAAGACGGCCTACGGCCTGAGCCGTGTAGTAGCTGCGGGGATCGGCGATTTCCTCGCCCGTGCGGCTGCGGACGCGGTGCATCTGCAATTCATCTCGCTCGCTGCACGGTACGGAACTGACATTGCCGCCACGTTTCCCGCGTTTGCACTCGCCAAGCTCCTGGAAGCAGCGGTTACGGGAGGCGAGCGATGATGAAGAAGACCATGCGCGTTGCGGGCTTAACCGGCGGCATGGCGAGCGGCAAAACGCTCGTGCTCCAGCAGTTCATGAAGCTCGGCGCATATGTGATCGATTGCGACGTGCTCAGTCGCGAAGCGGTCATCCCGTGCTCGATGGCCTGGTGGGAGATCGTGCGATGCTTTGGCACGGAGATCGTGCGGCATGATTTAGAGCTTGATCGTAAAAGGCTGCGTGACCTTATATTCAACGATGCTGAGAAGCGCGTCACGCTGGAGAAGATCGTCCATCCAGTAGTGAATCGGAAGATGCGGGAGCGAATCGCGGCGATTGCGGCACTAACCGCGACGCACCACACGCTCGTGGTCGTCGATGTCCCGCTCCTGATCGAGACAGGCGTGCAGCACGAATTCGACGCCGTTGTTGTGGTCTACTGCAGTGAAGAGACGCAGATACAGAGAATCTCCGACCGGGAGGGCGTTACGAGAGCAGAGGCGCGAAAAATGATCGCTTTACAACTGCCCCTTACGGAGAAACTACCATTCGCGGATTACGTTATAACGAATGAGGGCACGCGCGAAGAAACGGAGAATCAGGTGCGCGCGATATTCGCAGAGCTTTCGCCTTGAGCTCCTGAGTTCGACTAAACGCCGCTGATCTTCGTCTTTGATAAGCCGATCTCTGCAAGGACGAACAGGTCAATTTCGTCAGCCAGTTCGGCGAACTGCTCTTTAAAGGCCTGGAGCTGGCTCCGAATCTCGTCGCTCACCTGCGCGACCTTGAGCTTCTCTTCGAGCTCTATCTCTTTATGATAAATATCGTCGATCAGCATGAAGATACTCGGCTTTTTGATCTGAATCGCCCGGAAATCTTCCATGACGTCCTCGCCCTGCTTATACCGGGCCAGAATCTCATTCCACTCCGCGGTGATCGCGTCACGATCCCTGACAAACTCATCGAGTGTTCCTAAGAATGCTTTTGAGATAAACCGCTCTTTCTCTTCTGCCACCATCGCCTGTGATGTTTTTGATATCGTCCAACCCTTAAATACTTTGCGATTTCTCCTTCGCACCGTGCACCGATGCTCAGCCACCCGTGCACGCAGTCCTGAACGCTACGATACGTAGGTACCGCACACAGCAGTCACCTCACGCACTTCGACCGCACTACCGCGTCGTGAGGCGACCATCTCCCAGCCCGCCATCTTCGCACGACCCACACCGAACGCCTTCTCACCGGTAAAAAGAACCTCATCGTTCACTCGAATCGCCGTGCCTGCATCAACCACACCGGGTGCCAGGATCGAGCCCCGGGGCAGGAAATCGCCGATGTGTACGGTATACGCAGCTAGAAGCTCCGCAATCTGGCGCGCGCCGTTCAGCGTGAGCGTAATAAGCCCGTATGCCGGCACAACGCGCGCAAGCACAGCACCATCTGCGCTGAGCTGGTAGGCCGGGAACTTACCGGTAATCTTCAGCCGCGTCCCACCAGCTTCTGAAAAGAGCGCACGCCCCACACCACGCCCGTACTGATAGTCAGCCATCGCCCTGAGCATGCTTGTTTTATGCGCGAGGCCTGGCAGTCGCTTCGTGTCGCCACAGAGCTCTGCGAATTCCTCACGCAGCCGCTGAAGCGCGCGCGCTGCGGTCATGTCCTCGTCCGCATCGCAGGTGAAGCTCACTTCGAGCCCTAAGTCAGCCGCGACACTGAGACATATATCGCGATACGCGCCGCTGAGATGTGCTACTATATGCTCGTACCTCTGGTGATGAAGCTCGAGATAGGTTCGCAGACACGAGGCGACCCATGCGCGCTCCTCAGCATCCCAGTGGCCGGTCACCGGAATGTCATAGAACGCAGCGGGATACACCAGCTCCAGCTCGCGCGGCACCACGCCGAGTGGTGACGTCAGGATCACCTCGTGCGCGTGTCCCCGGTAGGGTGCGATCGCGTCACTGAACTTCCGGTGCGATGGTGATCGCGAATAGGGCTTCCGCGCAGAGCAGGGCAAAAGCAGCAGAATGCGCCGCTGTGGTGGCTCATAACGATCCAAAACGCGGCGCGCAAATCGCTTCACCTCGACTCGCCACAAAGATTCCAGCGTGTTCGCCATCAGCACACAGTTCCGCGCGACCGGCGTTCGTAGCTCGAAATACGCGCCCTCCTCGAGATCCAGGAGGCGCAACGCGGCGGTCAGGAACGGCGAGGACCGCACCCTCTGCTCGATATATTCACGCATCGTGCCGGCGCGTATCTGCGTCCTGACCTTCTTCAGCTCCTTATCGAGCAGAAGCGAATTGTGCTGCGCCAGGAACTGTGCGCGCTCAGTATCATCCCGTTCGCGTAACTCGTCTGCAGTTAGCGCCGAGCAGACCGAGCAGACACAGGGCAGCTCTTCCAGATCGGATAACTCGAGTGCGCCTTCCTCTGTATGGTACAGGCCCTGATAGCCCTGAATTACGGCACTCGTGTCGTCCACGAGGTCAACACCCATGTAAATCAGCGCCGCGACAGTCTCGGCCGTGGCAATGCCAGGCACCCATAACGCGGTATCCGGCGGGATCGTCTCACGAGCTGCGAGAATACCGCGAACGAACTCCCGCGGACTGTGCAGCAGCGCTGATGCATAGGAGAGCACGTAGCAATCGACCTTTAACGACGGTAGAGCTTCGTTCAGTGTGCAAAAGAGCGGATGAACGGAAGGCAGCAGCACAGTGCCGCGCGGCACGTTCCAGTTCTTGGTCTCAAGAAGCTCAGGAAAGTTCGGATCTTCCACTGAGCGCACTGCAAAGCCTTCCTCACCGCTGCGTAAGGAATCACCGTGGAAGAGCAGCGGTGTCTGCTGCCTCCCCTCTTTCACTGATAGAAGACCAAGGCGTGCCGCGCCGTCCCTTCTCCTGACCTCGTAAAAGGTGCTCATCTGCAAGCATACATAAAAAGGAACGAGCGTTTTTGAAGCTTCTGAATTAATCTGCTAGTCATATCTTTTCAGGCATCGTTTTCAAAAGATTCGATAAGAATCAGAACACTACGCTGATGACTTCGAACTGATAGCATGCACTAATCCAGGAGCCTAAAAACGTACCAGATCGATCGTGCAGCCTCACCACACCCGTGCCGCGCGTCGCGC
>DSCO01000057.1 GCA_011049045.1 Methanomicrobia archaeon
GAGGATGTGCTCCTGAAGAGCCGGATGAGGGAAAACTTCACGTCCGGTTCTGTGAGGGGGCTCATAGTCACCTCGGAGCCAGTACTCCAACAAGAGGTAGGCTATGAGCTCTACTCGACAGAAAAAAAAAAAGAGATGGGTGAATGGGCGTTCAATCGAGTTCTTTCTGCGTTCCACCAACCAGCCAGCCAGCCAGCCACCAGAGCAGCTGGCTACGCTACATCTCGGGCGTTATCAGCTCGGTCTTCACGAAACCCTCGTACGCCTCAGGACTCATGCCCTCGCCGCATTTCGGGCACCAGTAGGCTCCCGATTTACCTATATAATCACCCCGGCTGTCCTTCGTTTGGAACGAGAATCCTAAACCCTTCTTGCCACACTTCTCACAAAAACCCATCTTCTCCGTCGCGATCATCTCAAATTGGCCGAGTTTCTTCCGGTACTCTAGCGTCTCACCAGGTGTCTGCTTCCAATCAGGCGGAAATTTACCCTGTTCTGTTGCCATTTTACCTGCACCTCACCTCCTAGGTTGGCTCACGGAGCATATAAAAGGATCGCATTAGTTTAGTGCCTAACCTTTTTCTGCACGCAAGAGCTCACTCAAGCATGGTCTCCCTGATGCACGCAGACGAGCCTGAAGAGCGGTATCAGTGCGCAGAAGCGATCGTTGAGATCGCGGGCGATCTCGTGTATAAACGCCGCATTGAGAAACGGTACCGGGTGCCGAACCTGGATGAACGGCTGCGGCGGGAGCGGACGAAGAGCGAAGCAAAGCTCATCTCAGAGGCGCGACGGAACGGTGTGCCCACACCCATTGTCTTTGACGTCAACGACTATACCCTGGTCATGGAGCGCATACCCGGTACGCTGGCCAGGGACCTGATCACGGAGCAGATCAGTGAGCGCATCGGCGAGCACGTCGGAACACTGCACAGAAGCAGCATCATTCACGGCGATCTCACCACATCCAATATCATTGTGGAGCAGTCCTCCGGCCGCATTTACCTCATCGATTTCGGTCTGGCCTTCTTCGATGCGAGCACCGAAGCACGCGGTGTTGACGTTCACGTCTTCTTCCAGAGTCTTAAAGGCACGCACGAAGCCTACGAGCGTTTGCGAGCGGCGTTCATTAACGGCTACACACGCACCGCGCCACAAGCTGCGCAGGTGCTCAACCGCGTAGCGGAGATCGAGCGTCGAGGTCGCTACGTGGAGCGATCATGAGGCTCATACACCGTCGTTAACAAGCGCCATGGGCCGTGAGTGAGCACGGTAAGAGTTCCGACTCCTACTGCATTCGCTGCCTGATCGGTTCCAGCACCTCGTTGAGCGATCGCACCGCATTTAGCTTCAAATCAGACGGATGGAGCATTCCAGCGACATAATCGCGTTCCAGCGCCTCGTAACGCTCGTAGCCGACGTTGCCACCGTATTTCTCCGGTCGCTGGATCGTCACCTCGTCTTTCCGGTCCGGATTCGGGAAGATCGTATGCTTATATATCTGCAGCACCGGATTGCCATCCGCAACATTCGGCGGGCAGAACGCGCTCTTCAGCTTCTGCGCCACGCTCTCATCCGGCTCGTCGATCGCGATGAAATTCTGCTTGGATGAGGACATCTTCTCGCCGTCGAGCCCGATCAAGAGGGGCGTATGGATACAGACCGGTGCTTTGAAGCCCAGTTTCGGGAGATTGTCTCGCGCGAGCATGTGGATCTTCCGCTGGTCGATCCCGCCGATCGCAATGTCAATATTGAGATAGGAGATATCCATCGCTTGCATCAGCGGGTAGATCGTTTGCGAGACCTTACGGTCCTCCTTGCTCCGCGAGACCTCGTCCATGCTCCGTCGCGCGCGCTTCTCCGTCGTGATCGTGGCCAGCCGCAAGACATTGAGCATGTACTCCTCTTCCAGCTGATAATCGCGGCCATACACGAATTCCGTCTCCGCAGTCAAGCCCGAGGCGGCGAAACAGCGTCTATTGTACTCCGCCGTCGCGCGGATCTGCTCGAATTCGCCCTTCTCGTTCAGATACGCGTGGAGATCGGCGAGCAGAACGACGATGTGAACCCCGTTCCGCTGCAGTATGCGCAGGGTGTTCAAGAACGGCAGATGCCCGAGGTGCACGTTGCCACTCGGCTCAATACCTACGTATGCACGCGGCTGCCGCTCTGATTTACCCGCCAGAAGCGCTTCAAACTCCTCGCGAGTGATGATCTCCTCCACGTTCAGCTCCAGGCTCCGCAGGGTGTCGCGCTCTTCCATGCTGCTGCTTTCCTACCCGTCTTCCCTCTTACGCTTATAATCCGCGAGATAAAAAATGCACCCGTATTCTCTTACCCTTTGGACCGGGCTTGACAGCCGCAGCGTACGTAGTGCAAAACTAATGCGAGTGCTGTGCGGCCCTATAGACCGCAAGCGTTTGCGTGGCTATCTGGTCCCAGGTGTAATCACGTTCCACCAGGTGCCGCGATTCCTCGCCCATACGCTCCCTATCGGCACTTAATATCTCGCCGATCGCCGCTCGTATCTCCGGCACCGAGGTACCGCAGAGGAGCCCGTTCTTCCTCACAAAATACTTGTTATCGCCTACGTCGCTTGCGATCACCGGGAGACCGGAAGCCATGGCTTCGAGGAGCGCGATTGGCTGCGCTTCCAGCTTCGAGGGCAATAAGAACACATCTATCCCGCGATAGAAGGCGGGCGCATCCTCAACATAGCCCAGAACCTCGATGCGGTCGTCTTCCAGCCGTTTCACTTTGCTGTACAGCGGGCCACTGCCGGCGATTTTAAGCCGGACATGCTCGTGCTCCAGCGTCTTCACCGCCTTTATCAGATTGATCACGTTCTTCTCAGGCGAGAGACGGCCGAGATAACCTAAACAGAGCCCCCGACCACCGCGAGCAGCGGCTCGGTCATCCGGGTCTGCGGGATAAAAGCGATGGATATCTACGCCGTTGGGGATGACTACCAGTTCGGTACCGGTGCCCGTGCCGCTGAAGTTGTAGACGAAGCAGTTCTGGCGGATGTAGTCCGCGATCTCAGCACTCACCGAGATGAATTTCTTTGAGTGCCCGAAATAGAGCGTGACGAGCATCGAGATGATCGCCCGGGCTACCTCACCACTGAGGCTGTTGCCGGCCTGAATATGAAAGGTATTCACCACGTTGACGTCAGAACAGATGGTGGAGAAGGGCAGGAAATATTCCGAGAAGGTCGCGGCATGATGAATATGCAGAATATCGCAGTCCGCAACCTCGCGCTTGATCTTCCGGAGCGCGAAGTCGAACCCATAGGAAATCCCGCCGGTCGAATTGCCCAGCATCCGGGAGCCGAGTGAGAACTGGTCGATTCGCTTCACTTCGTGCCCTTGCTTCTCGAATTCGCGCGTGAGCGCTTCCACGTGCGTCTTGATGCCCCCACTGACCGTGCGATGATAGAATGCTATTCTCATGCTCGAACGTGTGCGGATAGAGCTTATTTATACGCTGTAAGGCTATAGTTCTTTCCGTCTATAAATAAGCCTATAAAGGAAGGCCACCACTAATGTTCTTTGTGATATGCCCCTGCAGAAGCTAGCGGGATTCGAGCCGCGGGAAGGTGCAGTTATCCTCGCACTCATGATCATCTTCCTCAGCGGCGCGCTCGTCAACATGGGCGCGCTGGCGATTCCCGCCGCATCTGTATGGCCGGCAAATGCCGAGGCGGTCTTTGATCTGGGCGAAGTCCAGGAGGTCAAAGAGCTCTATGTCTTTCTGAACGATGCACAGCGGACACAGTTTACGGTGTATCACGGCGCACCGCCCGATGAGTGGCGAACGCTCGCCGTCTTCGACCGGGATCCTGCGAACCACGTCCATTTCAGCTCCTGGGAGCGGCTGTCACTGCCCGCTACGAGCACCCGGTACCTGAAAATCGTCTTCACGGCGGCCTCGACTGGTGAGGTCGGCGAGATTCTGGTGATTTCAGCGGCGAATGAGATCGTGCCGGTCGCGGTTACCGGAGACAGCGGCACAGAACGATTGGCCGACGAGCACGAGCTCATTACGCTTCCGATCACGCAGAAATACGGGGCGTACTTCGACGAGATGTACTTCGTCCGTACCGCGGAAGAGCACCTCAACCTTGAGGAGCCCTATGAATGGACGCACCCGCCACTGGGGAAGCTCATCATCGCCGCAGGTATAGCGAGCTTCGGCATGAGCCCTTTCGGCTGGCGGATCCTGGGCGTCATTGCTGCCACAGCGATGATCCCGCTCATCTTCGTCTTCGGTAAACGGCTCTTCAAAAGCGCTCTAGCCGGCTTCTTCGCCGCCTTCCTCCTCACCTTCGATTTCCTCCACTTCACACTGGCGCGCCTGGCCATTGGAGAGATTTACCTCCTGCTCTTCTCCATCTTGATGTTCTATTTCGCCTTCGATTATTTCGAGAAGCGTGCGAATGCGCTCGTGACGACCGCGGAAGCGCAAAACAGCCGCGCAGCGCACTCACTCTTCCTAGCCTTACTCTGCTTCGGGCTCTGCTTCGCTGTGAAGTGGATCGCGATCTTCGGTTTGGTGGCCGTGCTCATCCTGCTGCTCATCAACAATCGGAGATTGAACCAGCCGCTACTGCGTGACGCGCGGGTCGTTCTGGCAGGGCTCTGCGCAGCCGTGGCAATTTATATCGCGGCCTATATCCCCTATATGCTCTCCGGCGAGGGCCACGGGCTCATCGATCTCCATCATTTACCGGTCTACCTCGGTTACCTCTCAGAATACCTTACTCAAGGCACGATCACCGTTCTCCCGACGGATTCCTTGACCTTCTTCGATCTCCAGCTGCGCATGTTCGGCTATCACGCGGGCATAGAGGCGACACACCCGTATTCCTCACCCTGGTGGTCCTGGCCTCTGCTGCTCAAGCCGCTCTGGCTCTATGCAAACTGGTTTGACGGCATGGTCTCGACCATAGTTCTGATGGGCAATCCTGTACTCTGGTGGGGCAGTATTCCCGCGCTCACGGCGCTGGGCATCATCCTCATACGAACCGTACTCAAACGGAGAGCAGATGAGCGGACCTTTCCGCTCCTCTTCATCCTCATCCCCTTCCTCATCCAGTGGCTCGGCTTCATCTTCATCTCGCGCATCCTGTTCATCTACCATTTCACGGCGAATCTGCCCTTTCTGGTCTTTGCCGTTACCTACTGGCTCCAGCTGCCATTCGCGCGTGAATGGCAGACGAAGAGAGCGAAGCGCATCGCACTCTGCCTCGTCGTCCTCTTTCTCGTGCTCACTGTTGTTCTCTTCTTCCTCTTCTATCCCGTCATCTCGGGATACCCGGTCTCCTACGAGTACAAGGAGAGCTTACGCTGGCTCGATGGCTGGGTATTTTAAGCAGCAGCAGCAACGCGCGGTGACCGGGGGCAGGATCGCTTAGTGAGTACCACGTACCCGTCATCACCCCCTGCTCGCTTTTAAAGCCCGGCGTGGATATATTCATTCATTCTATCACCAAACGAAAGGAAAGGAGCGAGCGAGCGCTGCTGGGCTGAGCACGCCTCTGGCATGGCAGTGTAAGCGCAGAGAGCAATGAAGGTGGGTGTTATCTCAGATACACATGACAATCTCGCGGCGATCTCCACGGCGGTGGAGGTGTTCAACCGCGAGGGTATCGATCTCCTGGTTCACGCGGGCGATTTTGTCTCCCCCTTTACGGCAAAGCCGTTTCAGCAGCTGAAGGCTCAGTTCGTGGGGATATTCGGCAATAATGACGGTGATAAGCTGCTGTTAGAGCGATATTACCGGGAGAACGGCGTGGGTGCGCTGCATGAGGATCCCTACGAGTTCGAACTCGGATCCTGGAGGATTATGGTGACGCATAAACCAGAAATCGTGAAGCCGCTGGCCGCCTCCGGCCTCTATTCCCTCGTTATTTACGGGCATACGCATCAGGCGGTCATCGACGCGCCGGTTGGTCGGACCTGGATAATCAATCCCGGGGAGTGCTGTGGCTATCTCTCGGGTCGGAAGACGGTGGCACTGCTGGATCTCGAGCGCGGTACGGCACGGCTGCTGATGCTTTAAATGCAACAACAACGTTGTTGTATAATCGCGCAAAACCGCAACATTTTTAAGGGGCCAGTTAAGAGAATCGAGTACACCAAGAAAAGGTAGACTAAACAGAGCTAGGAGGAACACTCAGAAATGGCAACTTTGAAGGAAGAAATAATGGAATGGGGCGGCGGCGTTTTCGGCGAGGAGCACATGGAGTCGCTGCTGAGCTGTGTGCAATGCGGCAAGTGTACCGGCGGCTGCCCCTCAGGGCGGATCACCGCGCTCCGGACTCGAAAGCTTTTCCGGATGGCGCAGGAGGACATGCGTGATGAGCTCTTTAATGCGCCTGAGCTGTGGTTCTGCACCACCTGCTACACCTGCTATGAGCGATGTCCCAAGGGCGTGAAGTGTACCGATATCATTCGGACGATCCGCAACCTGGCAGCGAAGGCCGGGCATATGTCCGTGCCGCACCGGATGATCGGCGTTTATGCGTTGAAGACCGGCCATGGTGTGCCCATCGGGCCTGACCAGATGAAGATACGGGAGTCGCTCGGTCTTGACTCGCAGCCACCAACGACGCAGAAACACAAGGAGCAACTGGAGCAGATCCAGATCATCTGCAAAGAGACGAAGTTCGATGAGCTGATCGACTTTGACTGGGATAAGATGGCCTTGAAGGAGGAAGAGAAAAAATGAGCGAAGAAGGACCGAAAGAGTATGCCTATTTCCTCGGCTGTATCACCCCTAACCGGTATCCGGGGATAGAGGCGGCGACGAAGAAGATCTTCAAAGAATTCGGGATCGAGACGAAGGAGATGCTCGGCGCGTCCTGCTGTCCCGCACCGGGTGTCTTCGGGTCATTCGACATGTACACCTGGCTCCCCATCGCGGCACGCAACCTCGCGATCGCGGAGGAGATGGGGCTTGAGATCTACGTGACCTGCAACGGCTGCTACGGCTCGCTCCAGGAGGCAGACCATTTACTCAAAGGGAATCCGAAGTTGAGGGCAAAGGTCAATGAGATCCTGGGCAAAGCCGGCAGGGAGTTCAAGGGCACCACGGAGGTGCATCATTCCATCTCGGTGCTGCACGATCGGATCGGCCTGGACGCGCTCAAGGAGAAGGTGACGAAGCCGATGACGGATGTGAATGTGGCCATCCACTACGGCTGCCATTTCCTCAAGCCGAGCGAGGTGCGCGGTCATGGCTCGTCCGAGACGCCGTACATCCTTGAAGATATCGTGAAGGCGATCGGAGCGAAAGAGGCGGTATACAAGGACAAGTTGATGTGCTGTGGCGCGGGCGGTGGTGTGCGAACCGCGGATACCCCAACGGCCCTGGAGTGGACACGCCAGAAGTTGGTGAACATGATCGAGGTGGGTGCGGACTGCGTGATCCATCCCTGTGCGTTCTGTCACCTGCAGCTCGACCGCGGGCAATATGAGATCAACAAGGCGTTCGGTACCAATTTCAATATGCCGGTCCTGTTTGCCTTGCAGCTCGTCGGGCTCGCCATGGGCATGAGTGTAAAAGAACTCGGCCTGGATCAGCAGACGACCACCATGTCAGAGAAACTGCTCAAGTGAGCACCTAACTGACAAAATAAGCAAATAAGTAAGTATCTAAACGCAAATAAAGGAAGAAAGAAGGATTAAACCCCTCCTTCTCTCCTCTTTTTAATTTTCGGTTGTTGGTTAAAGCCGGTAGCTGGCGGGCTAGCTACTCGTGAGCCGCCGGTTACTGAGGATCACCAGAGCTTGGTCTTTGCGGCCAGTACCGCCTTGAACTGACCCTTCGTCTGCCGCGCGGCGCGAAGGTCTTTCTCCTTCTCGGTGATCTTATTGATCAACTCAACCTTCTGCGCATCGTCCGTGGCAGCCTGGAACTCGTTCGCTAAATCGCCAATCTCCTTGATCAGTGCTGCAATTTCAGCATCCTTTTTCGCTATTTCCTCATCAGGTACCAAACCCATTCAAATCACCTCGTTCTTTCAGTATCTCGGTAATGGTATAGGATACCGGTCCGGGGGTATTTATAGTTTTCTATATTTCGCGGCCGGTACCCTCATCCCTTCAGCACAATCTCTATGTGCACGTCTTTGGGAATAGGTATGCGCATCAGTTGCCGTAGCGCCCGTTCGTCCGCTTCAAGGTCGATCAAGCGCTTATGGATGCGCATCTCCCAGTGGTCCCAGGTTGGTGAGCCTTCACCGTCCGGGCTCTTCCTGCAGGGCACGACGAGTTTCTTGGTGGGGAGCGGAATGGGCCCGGACATCCGGACGCCCGTCGTCTCGACTATCCGCTTCACCTGCAGACAGATTTCGTCCAGTTTCTTGTGATCTATGCTCGAGAGCTTTATCCGTGCTTTTTGGTTCATCTTCTTCCCGCTCTATTCCTTCTGATGACGCGCTTTGAGTGACGAGTGCCGTCGGGGGGCTATTTCATTTCTCCTTGATATCTATGACCATGCCTGCGGCTACGGTCTGCCCCATGTCCCGGATCGCGAACCGGCCGAGCTGCGGGATCTCCTTCACCTTCTCGATCACCAGTGGTCGTGTTGGCTTTACCTTGACGACTGCCGCATCGCCCGTCTTGATAAAGTCGGGATGCTCTTCCTTTGTGGCACCGGTTCGCGGATCTAACTTCTTGCTGATCTCCGTGATGGTGCAGGCAATTTGCGCGGTGTGGCAATGGAAGACGGGTGTATACCCAATGGTAATCGCCGTGGGATGCTGCAGCACAATGAGCTGTGCGGTGAACTCGTCGGCAATGGTCGGCGGTGAGTCAGTGTGGCCACAGACATCGCCCCTCCGGATATCTGTTCGGCCGACGCCACGGACGTTCCAGCCGATATTATCACCAGGAAGCGCTTCGGCTATCTCCTCATGATGCATCTCAATGGACTTCACCTCGCCGGTCTTCGCTGCCGGGTTGAAGATCACCTTATCACCTTTCTTGATCTTACCGGTTTCAACACGACCCACCGGCACCGTGCCCGCACCCGTAATGGTGTACACGTCCTGCACGGGTATGCGCAGCGGAAGATTGATCGGCTTCTCCGGTACCTTCATGAGATCCAGTGTCTGCACGAGCGTCGGCCCGTCGAACCAGGGCATCTTATCGCTCTTCTTCATGATATTCTGGCCCTCAAACGCCGATACCGGGATGAAGATTACGCTCTCTTCCTTGTAGCCCACCATCTTCAGCAGAGTCATCACCTCTTTCTTCAGCTCCTCGTAGTGCCCCTGCTCGTAGTTCACCCGGTCCATCTTATTGATCGCGATAATGAGCTGCGAGACGCCCAGCGTGCGTGCCAGGAAGACATGCTCCTTCGTCTGCGCCATGATCCCGTCCTTCGCATCCACCACCAGGACAGCCGCATCCGCCTGAGACGTGCCGGTGATCATGTTCTTGACGAAGTCCCGGTGACCCGGGCAATCGACGATGGTATAATAAAACTTTTCAGTATCAAATCTCTGATGAGCGACGTCAATGGTAATCCCTCGCTCTCGTTCATCCTTCAAACTATCCATCACCCAAGCAAACTCGAATGAGCCTTTCCCGATCGCATCTGCTTTCTTCCTGTACTCGTCGATCACGTGTGGGTCGATCACCCCCGCGTCCATAAGCAGCCGTCCCAGCAGCGTTGACTTGCCGTGGTCAATGTGGCCGATTATCGCCAAATTCATATGCTCTTTCTCTGCCATCTTTTCTTCCCTCCTTTTCTTCTATCCTATGCTTCCACGAGCCTATAAACTTTAGCTCTACATCCTATATAATTCTATCACTTTTTAACCTACCCCGGGACGCATCATCCCCTCTCCGGGTGCTCTGACCGCTGCGGTGCCATGAAGATCAAACCTGAATGTCTCGCCTGTCTGGTGGATCGCGCGCACTTTGAATGTGATCGGCTCTTCAGGGACGAGCGCGAGAAATTCGGCGCGCTCGGAGAGGTCATCAGGTTCCTCAGCACCCATCTGGAGACGGACGAGCTGCACTCACCCCCGTTTTATGGCACCGAGCGCGAACGGATATTACAGCGGCGGAGTGGCATTCGTGATCCCCATGCGGAGGCGAAACGACTGAATAACGCCCTTGCACGCAGTCTACTGCCCGCGGCAGAGCGCTTCTTCGAGGCTGCGACTGACAGGCTCGAGGCCCTGATCAGGATCGCGGCTGCGGCGAACTCGATGGAGTACGGGGTGAAAGGGTATGAGTACAGCGAAGCGCGTTTTGCGCAGATCTTCGATCGCACGCTCCACGAGCCGCTCGTGTGGAATCGTCCGGCAATTTTCACAGCGATCCGGGCGCATGAGCGGATACTATACCTGACGGATAATGCGGGCGAGATCGTTTTTGACGCCTTTGTGGTGCGGAAGCTGGCGAACCTGGGCAAGGTGATCGTGCTCTCGCCGAAGAGCGCGCCCGTCCTGAACGATGCGACGGTCGAGGATCTCAAGGAAGCAGGGATCGCGGGCTCAGAGAACGGGATCAGGATCGTGCCGAGTGGTGCGTACATCGGGCTCTCACTGGAGGAAGCGACGGAGGCGTTCCTGGACGTGTTCCGAGACGAGCGGTATCTGGTGATGGCGAAGGGCATGGGTAACTATGAGGCGATCTCGGAGTTTGAGACGCGAGCGGATCTCAGACTGAAGGGGCGACTGCTCTACATCCTGCGGGCCAAATGTGAGCCGGTAGCGCGGAGCCTGGGCGTCAACCGGGGCGATTTGGTCGCGCGTCTGATCGCGTAACCTGCCGTACTGCAGGTGACAGGTACGGATCGAACGAACAGTGAAGAGCTACTTATGGATCGGTGCGAAAATAGAAGTGGAACGAACGATGGTGGAAATCATACCTTTCACGGCGACGATCTTGAATCCCGAGCTGGAGAACAGGACAGAACTGGTATGCCCGGTATACGATACTATTGATGCGCAGCAGTACGAGCGCTACGCGGCGAGGGAGAACAACGTTATTCACTTTACCACCCGACGAGACGGTCTTGCAGAAGACGAGTTCATCGCGTCCGCGACGCGGAGCCTGGCGCGTTTTTTCCGTGAAGGGCTCTTAACGGTGCGTGCACGACCGTCTTTTTACCTCTACGGGGTGCGCTATACCGTTCCCGAGGGCATTGCAGCCCAGCTCCCGGCCGGGAAGCGAACTGAGGTATATGTATGCTTTGGCCTCGTCGCACTCGTGAAGGTGGGGCAGCGCAACGAGCCTGCGATCGTGGGACACGAGCGCACGTTTGAGGCGAAGACGCAGGAACGCGTCCATCTGATGCGGGCCTGCGGTATGAACTTCTCACCGATCGTCGCGGAATACTCGATGCCCGGGCATGAACTCAATCGACTCTTTGAGACCTATCTCGGCGTTCTCAGGCCGGATCTGAAGTTACGCGAGCAGCGGAAGCCACTGGTGGACGTCGAGGTGAACGGTGCTCACCATCTGCTCTGGGAGATTGCTGATGACTCGCTCATCGAGCGGATTCAGGAGCTCATGCGCGACAAGGAACTCATGATCCTCGACGGGCATCATCGCTACACGGCTGCGTGTCAGCTGAGCCAGGATCTGGCGGAAGGGACGGCGTATACGCTCATGACGCTCGTTGAGGGCGGTGATCGTGCGCTGCTGCTCTTGCCGTGGCATCGCTGCGTGCGAGCATGTCATATGGCTGAGCTCAGGCAGCGAATAGAAGCGTATTTCGCGGTAGAACCACTGGACCGGGATGCAGGGGAGGCCGCGCTCTATAAGCAACTCCATGAGTCTGGCGGAGGACTCGATGTCCGGTTCCTCATGTATGACGGCGACCGTTTTTATCTGTTACGCGCCGATGAGCAGCGCGTGCGGCAGCTGGCGAACGAGCGCGGCGAACGCGTGGGTCTGGACGTTATCAGCCTGCATGAGTGGCTGATCGGCCCAACGCTGATCGGCAAACCGGAGGATCTCGTGTTTACCGCGAGCCCGCGCGAGGCGGTGGATAACGTGAATAAGGGCGGCTTCCAGGTTGCTTTTATACTCAAGCCGCTTCAGATCGCTGAGGTGGAATACAAGGCGCACAGTGAGCGTAAACCGTTCCCGCAAAAGTCCACGCTCTTCCTGCCAAAGGTCGCGGAGGGCGTGGTGATGTGGCGATGGAAATGAGTACGTGTCCGGTGCAAATCGTTACCGGAAGTACAAGTCCGGATTCAAAAAAGGGATCAACGCAACGGTTAGCCCAGCCACGTAATACGCTTTCCGGCTCAGTACGCCCCGGGTGAAGAAGCCCACCGCGCCCTGTTTCTGTTTCGTGTTCTCCGCACCGGTCATCCGATCCATCACGTCCCCCAGTTCGAGACCTGTTCGTTTTACGAGTTCAGCACTGACGGCGTTCGGCAGCTCAAAGAACGGTGTGGTACCGTATCCTCTCCGTCCACAAGCGTCAATCAGGCACACGGCGCCAAAGGCGAACCAGCGCTGCCTGAGCTTCTTGATGCCACCTTCAATGCCCACAAAGAACTGCGCATGCAGGTTCAGCGCGTCGTTCAGTTCTCTCAAACGGTCCGCACGATGCTCAGCACCTTCGAACGTCTCGTCCTCGACCGGTTGAGCGGAGACGCCACTACTTACCTCGAGTGCAATGACTTCGACCGCGTCGAAGAACAATCCAAACGCCTCCTTTGTCGCATCCACCTTTACGGGATTCCGAGAGCCGACCAAAACGTTCATGGTCTGTGGTTGGTTATGCTTATCGCCTCGATGCGATCGATGGTGCGCACCAGCGAACAGTTAAATAGCGCGGGAAAAAGTTATAACTACATACACATGCGTGCTGATCTCCCTCACCGATCTACCACTATTGTCCTCATTGCGGCGCTCTGTGTCTTCAGCACGCAGTTCGGTGTTACGGTGATCGCACCGCTGCTCGGCGTATGGGTAGCGGCCTCGGCGGCGCCGTTTCTCGTTGCTGCAGTGATCTTCTCAGCGTTCACCATGGTGAGCACACCGCTCAATATCCCTGGCGGTATGCTCTCGGATCGCTGGGGGAGGAAGCCGTTGATTGTTGCGGGGCTCTCGCTCTACGCGCTCGCGTCGGCACTCTTCCCGTTCTCCACAGACCCCTACGATTGGATCTTTGTTCGCGCGATTCAGGGCGCAGGTGCAGGCTTGTTCTTCCCGGCAATCACCGCGTTACTGTCCGAGGTGACGAGTTCTGAGGAACGCGGGCGGGCGGTGGGCGTCTACAACATTGGTCTGGGGCTCGGGCTGGCGGTCGGTCCAGCATCGGGCGGCATCCTCTTTGATAACTATGGCCTCTACACGCCGTTCTTCGTCTGCGTTGTTTTCGCGCTCATCAGCGTTGTTCTCGTGGTTCTTTTTGTTGAGGAGCCCGGAGAGCGGGTGATTAGACGCGGCAGAGAGCTCGCATTACGCGAGTATGAACGTCGATTGCTGCTGCTTGCCGGTCTGGTTATTTTCTTCGGGATCGGTGTGGCCGCGATAATGGGCGCGCTCTTCTCGCCCTATGCCCTCGCGCTCGAGCATCTCAAGCTCTCAGCGGGCTTTATTGGCATTATTCTTTCGATCATGTTCCTGGTGTTCGCGGTTTTGCAGCTCGGCCTGACGAGGTTGATGCAGCGGCTGGGTGCGCTCGTGCTCGCGCTGGCGGGCTTGATCCTCTGTTCCGGTGGTCTGCTGATCCTCTATCAGGCAACCAGCGTGCTCGAACTCGTGCTTATGAGCGTCCTTCTCGGGACGGGCCTGGGCGCGGTCTCGCTGGGTACCTTGACGCTGGCCACGACCGTAGCAGGAACGGTTGAGGGCGACCAGGAACGTCGGGGGAAGGTGATGGGCATCTATTACACGGTATTTTATGCGGGCCTGGGCGGCATACCGCTCCTTTGCGGCGCGCTTTCCGAGCTCGTCGGTGCGCGTGTGCTCTTCCTGGGGTACGCGGCGCTGCTGCTCGTGGTTACGGGCGTGGCGTGGCGGCTGGGGATGGGCACGGGGACTTCACACGTGCGTGAACCCGCGTGATTCGCGCATGCCCGAGCTCAGGTATCCTCAGGCGCCTGTGCGATCTTTATCAGCGCCTCCCGCTCCATGAAATGGAGTTCACCGGGTACCACGAGCACATGCGGAAGCGCACCGAACTCGTAGCGCTTCAAGGCCGCGGGGTAATCCGCCTTCACAACCGGGTCTGCAGAGCCTGCACGCGCGATACCGACGCATACTGAGGTCTTCAGCAGTGTTCCACCTCGCGTGTCCTCAACGGTCTCCAGCAGCGCCAGCGCATCGGCTATGCGCATCGTCAGGTCGAGATAGAGCAGGGTATGCAACCCGCGCTCCTTATTGGCCTGAATCGTGTTGTACGGCACTTCCGATACGATGCCTTTATAGGGCGGCGTGACCGTTGCGGATTTCCCGAATTTATAGTTCTGGAGCCCGCAGAGCCCCGCAACCGCGGAGGCGATGGACGGCGCGTGGATCACCTGCGTCGCGATGCCCGCGTCGATCGCACGCAGTCGCAGATCCACGTGCGTGGTCGCAATCATGGCATCACCGCCGCTGAGCAAGACCACGTCACGATCTCGCGCGAGCGTCAAGATCCGCTCATCCGCGTGCTCTTCAAGGTCGCTCCGCTCCAGCAGGACGATGGGTTTATTGTACAGCGCTTCCAGCTTCGCAATCGTTTTGCCGCCCAGCGGCGAGGTATAAAACTCGGCGAAGACGCTATCTGCCGCTCGTATCGCATCCAGGCCCTTCAGGGTGATGTCCCGCTCATCGTAGAGGCCGAGGCCGACGAAGGTGAGCATACTGACCTGTAGCGCGTCTGAGCAGAAAAGGGTTCGAAGCACGGCGCAGCGCCCTAACCGCCGTTCTAACCGGCTCAAAGCTTTAAAACCGACCGGCCTCTACTACTACCACAGGTCATGTTCCTCCAGTTCAAAGAAGAAGCGAGTAACCTGCTCAAGGCGGCATTAGAAGCAGCGTCGTATGACCGTGGCGAGCTTACGGTGGATCTTGAGGAGAGCGAGCATGCCGATCTCGCATCACGAATTGCGTTTTCACTGGCGCGGTCGTACAGGAAGCCGCCCGCAGTCATCGCCGCGGAGATCGTTGCGCACGCCACTATCCCGCCGTCTTCGCTCATTAGGGAGGTCGTGGCCGTCGGACCGTATATCAACTGCTTCGTGAACGAGTCGTTCCTGGCTGCGACGTTACAGTACGTGGAGACGGGCACAGTTCCTCCGGACAAGAACGAGCGGATCATCCTCGAGCATACCTCGGCGAACCCCGACGGGCCCCTGCATATCGGCCATCTCAGAAATGCGGTCATCGGCGACACGCTGGTGCGTGTGCTGCGTCGCGCGGGCTATGAGGTGGAGCCGCAGTACTATCTGAACGATATGGGGCGGCAGATCGCGGTCGTCGTCTGGGGCGCTGAACGGATGCGATATGACGAGACGAAGAAGGTCGACCATGCCGTTGCTGACGTTTATATCGCGGCGAACCGGATGCTGGCGGAGCAGAGCGAGTACCAGGAAGAGGTGGGCGCGCTCATGCGGCGTTACGAGGCGGGCGACGAGACGGTCATGCGCAACTATGATGCCGCGGTGCAGAAATGCCTTGCGGGCATTCAAGACTCGTTCTCGCGATTGAACATCCAGCCCGTGACGTACAAATACGAGAGCGAATTTGCGCGAAGTGGCGCGGTACGAGCGGTGATCGAGGAGTTGAAGCAGAAAGGGGAGATCAAACGCGAAGGTGAGGCGGTCTTGCTCCAGCTGGCGGGCATTGAAAAAGCGCTGGTGATACAGCGATCGGACGGGACCTCGTTGTACACCACCCGGGATCTGGCCTACCACCGCTGGAAGGGCGAGCACGGTGACCGGGTGATCGATGTCTTTGGCAAGGACCATGAGCTGGTCTCGCAGCAGTTGCGTAAGGCGCTGGAGCTTCTGGGCGTGAAGGCGCCGGAGTTCGTCATCTTCGCGTTCGTCTCGCTTCCATCAGGCTCGCTCTCCACACGTGCGGGGCGCTACATAGCAGCCGACGATCTCATGGAGCAGATCGAGGAACGGTCCTTCGAAGCGGTCGCGAAACGGCGGACCGATCTGAGTGATCAGCGTAAACGCGAGATCGCACGCATGGTGGGTATCGGTGCTTTGCGGTACGATATCGTGAAGGTATCGCCTGATAAACACATCGTCTTCGATCTCGACGAGGCGCTGGACATCGAGAAGAAGGGCGCACCGTTCATTCAGTACGCGCACACCCGCGCATGCAGCATCTTGCGTGCTGCGGAGGAACAAAACTATGCGGTACCCGAGCACTACAACGGTGCGGTCCTGCAGGAGCCGAGTGAGATCGCGTTGATCAAGAAGCTGGCGAAGTTCGATTATGTGGTCGAAGCGGCCGCCACTGATTTGAAGGTGCATCAGGTTGCCAAATACGCACGTGAGCTCGCGGAGCTGTTCAACCTGTTCTATAAGGATTGTCCGGTACTTACCGCAGTAGACGAACTACGGAACGCGCGATTGGTCCTCGTGGACTGCGCACGGATCGTGCTACGGGACGTGCTGGACGTGTTGGGTATAGAAGCACCGGCTGAGATGTGACCGCGCACACACCGGTGAAAACCCTGGTTTTACTCCCGATACTTCCCGATCCGGTACTCAGCCTTGTATGGGTCACTGACCGTGTTATTCCTGTAATCGACCGAGAGTGTGATGGCCCAGTAACCATCCCGTCCCTCATCGAGCAGGATATGTATCGAGTTCGTCTTGTGCAGGCCCGTTGCGACCAAAAAGTTACTATCATACCGGCCCCAGTAGGGGTCGATGATAGCCCAATTCGAGAGTGAGCGCCAATCACCGCCCGTGTAGATCATGCCATACGTGTGCACGTCAGACGAGCCCCATGCGATCGTCTTCGGGCCCAGATATTTGTAGGCCAGGCGGCACAGATCACGGGTGTAATGGACACAGACCGCGTCATCGTTCTTCGGTGGTTCGAGGCTCGTGTACTGTTTTATCCAGGTCGTCGTACGATTGAGATCCTGCGGGTACACAACTTCGTCGAGGATCATGGTCGCGTTTTTACGCTTATCGCTCGTGTAATTGGTCATGTTCCAGACCGAGATGTTCACGGTGACCTCGTATTGGTAATTCAGCGGGATGCGGGCGGCGAAATAGTCGAAGTCCCGTTTATCACAGCGCAGGTCCGCGTTCAAATCCCAGGGGACATATCGGGTATAGCGATCGTTGAAGTGGGATTTCAAGATGAGCAGGTCGATCTGGTTGATATACCCGTCATTGTTGAAGTCAAGATCAGTGATGGCGATAACCGGCTTCTGCTGCGGCTCATCCTGCGACTGCGGCTGCGCTTCAACGATCCCGCACCCGCAGATAGCCGCACAGAGGAGGAGCAGGATCGTAATACCTGTCACCTGGTACCGTAAAAGATCACTGCACATGCCAGCTTGACCTCCTCATCAAACGTCGTCTCAATCCCATGCCACAGGTTTACAATGCGCCTATTTTTCCTTTTTCAACTTCTCATAAAGTTCATCTCCGACACACTCGCGCGCATATTTGCACCACTGAACGCAGGACTCTATATCGTTGTAAACGGTAAACCCACAATTATCACAAATTATTTGCATCTCGTCAGAAAATAGCTCTACCTCTTCGCCGCAGTTTGGGCACTTCTTTAGTATGATTGTGGGGCTTCTTATATGTGCTGCACCCGGGCATTTATCAAATAGTGCCATATCAGGACCGTATCATTGTCAGGATCATCTTGAATCTCTTTATTGCATGTAATGCATGTGGCTCATTGGCGGGCATTATAACCATCTCTCACCCCCATTCACGCGAAGAGCTCTGCCTGAGATAGTAATCTCAGCTTCGCCTTCGATAAGATATACCATGGCGTCAAACGGCGTTGTATGCTCACTCAATCCTTGCCCGTGATCAAACGCGAAAAAAGTCACGGTACCTGTCTTCTTATCAAGTATCGTCCGGCTCACTATTGATCCTTCTTGATAATCCGCTAGATCGGATAACCGTATAGTTTTCGACACGAATCTTTCCACGGGCATATCTTCTTTTTCCGCTCCACCGCTAATTCCTCTTCCTCAGGTTGCAGCTAGTGTAGAGATTAAATCCCGGGTTTAAATCATTTTACCGGTTATTGGTGGAGCATGTCTTACTTCCCCCCGAGCCACACGCTTTTAGCCGCGAAACTGCCGCCTTCCGCGCGCTCATCCTGTTCACTCACTGCAGTATCTCCGAATCTAAAACCATAGTAGGAAAACCCAAGCTGAACATCTGCTTTTCTGAGAAGAAAACGGTGAGGTGGATCTACTGCCACGGAACCCCGGATGTTTCAACGGCCTAGCACCTGATAGCTCACGGTTACCTATACGGTGGCCCTCGCTGATTTTCTCTTAGCTCTTGCAACTCGTTCGTTGCTCATCTCATAGAGCTCTATGATAAATGCCTTGAAGCTCAGTTCTTCCTTAAATAGCGTTGTCCACAACAATTGGAGCATCTGCTCATAAACAAAGTAAAAGAACCTTATTTTCATCTCTTTTGACTCCGATTTGATACGAGCTTCGTCTTGAACTCTAAATCCCGTCTCAATTCTCCATCGCCCTTTGTACGGAGGAATGATATAGTCCAGATCGATCTCTTCCTGGTTTGTGGCAAATGCCCAATCGTAAGTCTTGCCGTTTGTGGGATCTATGATCTTCTTCAATAGCGCCAATATGGTCGTGCCACGAATCACCGTTTAATCTTTTATCAGCTCGAACTCATAATGTATCTTCTTTCGCTCGGTATCCGCCATCTCGGCAAGTTCTGTCTTTACTTTTTCGTTCTTTGGAACGAGGATCATGTAGGGATACTCAGTATTTGTGAGAGTAAGCATAAGATCTTTGCTATAAAATCCCCTATCGAAGAGGATGAGTTTGATTGAACTAACCAGGGTTTGAACGAGAGAGAGACAAAAACAGACCGCCTTGGCCATATCGTGCCCTAAATGAATGGGTATCGAGATCAAAGGTATCTTTTGAGGGATATCAGAACTCACCACTGCTACGGTGAGGAACTTGAACTTTCCCATCACGGCATCTTTTCCAGTCCGCCCTTGAATCCAAAATCCCTGTACTTCTCCATAAAAATCCTCATCGGTATAGTCAACTGCAAGAACAACATCCTGCTCATCAAGTTTGAACCTTTGTCCTATGATTTTAACTGTTTTTAGGTATTCTCAGTAGAAATTCGAAGATGGAACAGCCTTTATGGCCAGATGAATGGAATCTGCTGTTGATCCCACTGTTTCGAGCTAGGTATTTGCCATTGCGGCTTTCAATAAATCCCGGTTG
Source organism: Methanomicrobia archaeon (assembly GCA_011049045.1). Classification (NCBI taxonomy): domain Archaea; kingdom Methanobacteriati; phylum Methanobacteriota; class Methanomicrobia; species Methanomicrobia archaeon. The sequence continues at coordinate 19,408 of DSCO01000057.1, forward strand.
TACTCGAAACCAGAAAGATACGGCCCCTTTGGCTTTAGATCGAGACAGTGATTAACGAAGGTATCGAGGGTCGTTATCGTCCGAAATATCCTATCTCGATTTGGCGTCATACGATCACTAGGTAGACGGTACGACCAAGGTATTCCTTGGGACAATCGACCTTGGCGCTGTTCCCGAATTTCGTCACCTTCCGTATGAAGAACCCCTGAATCCCCTCGAGCTCAAGATGGCTCTGCGCTTGGATCGGAACCCTTTTCATAGGATATCCGTATGATATCCTAATATAAAAACCTTACTCGCGGTGAACGCTCACTACTCGTCACTGCACTTTGCAGGGAGGGAACACACCAGAAGATAATAGCAGCCGACGGTACCAACCACTAGCTCATCCTTTCGGAGATACTGTACTGACCGAAAAGCTTTTATATACACGCTTATTACCCGATCATGGTGATAAAAATGGCTGTATTATCAAAAGCACCTGTTACTAAGATCATTCGTAACGCAGGAGCCGAACGAGTGAGCGAAGATGCCACGGAAAAGCTGGCGCAGCTGCTTGAGTCCTACGGCGCCAAGGTCGCGAAGAAAGCGGTAAGCCTCGCGAAACACGCTGGCCGGAAGACGGTGAAGGCAGAGGACATCCTGAGCGCACTAGAGTAAGCTAAACGCGAAACGTAGAAAGAGGGAAAGGTAGAAAGAATCAATCGGCTCGCCCTCTTTTTTTTATTTTTGGCTTCTCGTACAGATGCACTCACCCGGTTTTTAGCCGTACGATTTTTGCCGCGAAGGTCGCGGCACCGACGCCGTTATCGATATTGACGACCGCCAATCCGGGTGCACAGCTCTGGAGCATCGCGAGCAGCGCGGCAATGCCCCCACCGCCCATACCGTAGCCCACTGACGTCGGCACGCCGATCACCGGCAAGTCCACGAGACCCGCAACGACCGAGGGCAGCGCACCCTCCATGCCCGCAATGACGATGAGTACCGAGACATTTTCGTTCACGAGCTGCACAAGTGGCTCTGCCAGCCGGTGAATGCCCGCGATGCCCACATCGTAGGCCGTGAGCACCTCGCAGCCGCAGACTTCAGCAACGACGCGCGCTTCTTCCGCCACCGGCCGGTCTGCAGTACCGGCAGCAATGAGCCCGATCGTCCCCCGGTGCTCGAATGCATGTCCCTGCCGTTTGACGAGGACCGTCCGCGCGATGGGGTTATAATCGAGCTCGAATGCATCGTTCTGCGCGGCTTCTAAATGCTTCTTGAGCTCGTCGACGTCTTCAGCGCGTGCTCGCGTGATTACCGCAAAGCCCTGGGCTGACGCGTGCGCCAGCGCGATCTCTGCAACCTCAGTGCTGCGCTTACCCTGGGCGAAGATGATCTCCGGGATGCCGGTTCGATCTCTTCTGCCCAGGTCGAGGCGTGCGAACTCTTTTAACACCTGTATACACTCGGATTTTAATGCCTTGCTCGCGGCTTCGGTGCTGAGCTCCCCACGCGCCACTTTTTGTAAGATCTCATCCATAGCACTTCTCTTTCTCGTATCACCAATAAGAAAGAAAAGCTGCAGGCAAGAAACTAACTGGATAGACAGACAGACACCTACTCGTGCGTGATGAAACTGGAAGAGCTGGGCGAACGGAGTTTAATAGAGCGAATCGTGCGGGCGTTTCCGATCGATCCCGCGCTCGTATCGGCAGGCGCGGGCGAGGACGATTGCGCCGTACTCGATCTGTCCAGCATGCAAAACGGCTACCGGTATCTTCTGGTGACCACGGACACGTTACAGGAATCGACGCACTTCCCGCGTGGTATGACGCCGTTCCAGAAGGGTTGGAGTGCCGTTGCCGTCAATCTGAGCGATATCGCCGCGATGGGTGGTTCCCCATTCGCCTTTGTCCTCGCGCTGGGCATTCCTGCGGGTACCGAGGCGTTCTTTATCGACGACCTCGTCGCGGGAATTGCGGCCTGCGCTTCGGCCTTCGAGACGGCGGTCGTTGGCGGGGACATCACGCGGAGCACCGAACTTATCTTGACGGGCACGTGCCTTGGCCTGACCAGCAAACCGCTCAAGCGATCGGGCGCCCGGGTAGGGGATGTGGTATGCGTCACCGGCTCGCTGGGCAACGCGGCACTCGCTTTGAAGCTGCTCAACGGTGAATTGCACGTATCAGAACAGCTTGAACCAGCAGCGAAATGGGCGCTCTTCCAACCGCAGCCACGCATCCGCGAGGGATTTACAATCGCGCACTCCGGCGTGGCCACTGCGATGATCGACATCAGCGACGGGCTCGCGCTCTCTATCGCGGAGATCGCGAAGATGAGTGGCGTCGGTGCCGAGCTCTTTGCGGAGCGGATACCCGTTCTGAGCGAAGAGCTACGATATGACGAGCAGCTCAAGCTATCACCACAGGAACGCACAGAGCTTGCGCTGTACTACGGCGGGGATTACGAATTGCTTTTCACGCTTGACCCGCGCGTGCTGGAAGATGCTGCACTGCTGAGCAAGCTGAAACAGGAGGTTGGTCTGAGCGTTATCGGTACGATCGTGCCGCCGGAAGAAGGGCTCTCTATCAGAACGGGCGACGATCAAGAACGGCTAGAGCTTAAGGGCTATCAGCACTTTTAGCCGTATCGCGGCGGAGTTTCCACCCCTACGATGTAGTGTGCACCGGTCCACGTCCGCTCAACGCGCGCTAAAAGAGTTCCGCAAGCTCGCGCACTATCTCTTCGGCGATGATCCGTTTCTTTCCGTTGATGTGCTTGACGTTACCTGTACCGTTTCGGAGGATGAAGACCTCGTTCTCTTCCGTGCCGATCCCGCCCTTGCCAATGTCGTTCGCCACGACCATCTGGAGGTTGAGCGCTTCCAACTTCGTCCGCGCACGCCGTATCAGTTCGTCCTCTGAGACGTTCGTCTCGGCCTTGAAGCCCACGATCACGAGCTGGGGGAATTCCTTCCGCGCCTCGCCGATCAACTTCCGCGTCGGCGCGAAGTGCAGGTGCAGATCACCGCCCGAGGCGATCTTCACGGTTGCGGGGTCAACGGTGAAATCGGCGATCGCGGCCGAGGAGATGAGCACGTCATAGCCCGTTCGCAGCTCGTTCAGGCAGGTATCGATCATCTCGTTCGCGGTCTCCACGTGCCGCTCGGTGATCCCCATCATGTTCAGCGCTTTACTGTGCACGAGCGTGACCTCGGCACCCTGCTTGTAGGCCGCCTTTGCCAGCTCCATGCCCGTTCGGCCCGAACTCCGGTTCGTCAATATTCGTATGGGGTCGATGGGCTCCGCGGTCGGGCCGCCGGTGACCAGCACGCGTTTGCCCGCGAGCTTCTTGGGTGAGAGCAGATGCTCCGTGGCAAGCACGATCTCAGCGATAGAGACGATCTTAGCGAGCCCTTCCTGGATCTTCGGGCCCAGTACCGTAACCCCGAGCTGGCGTAACTTATCCAGGTTCTCGATGATCACCGGGCTGTTGAACATTGACTCGTGCATCGCGGGCACGATGATCATGGGAATGCCGGAGCCGAAGGCGGTGGTGGCGAAGACGGTCACGGGCGTGTCGGAGACGCCGGTCGCGATCTTATTGAGGGTATTGGCGGTGCAGGGCGCGATGAGGAAGAGATCGGCCGAGCCCTCCATGCCGAGGAACTCCACGTGCTCAATATCGCCCATCAGCTTCGTGATCGCCTCGTGCCCGGTGGCATAATGGAGCGTGTAGGGATGGATGATCTCAGTTGCGGCCCTGCTCATCACGCTGTACACATCGGCACCGTGCCGTATCAGTTCGCGGGAGAGCTCGAACGCCCGGACCGCAGCGACCGATCCGGTAACGCCGAGAACGATCTTCTTGCCGAGTAGCGAATGGCTCTTCGTCCCCTTGATCCTGAGTGTGGGGTGGGGTCTGCGTTCTCTCTCAGCCATGTTGATCGTTATGAGTAATGGATGGATGGATGGATGGATGGACCGGTCGGGATTTGAACCCGAGGCCTCTCACACGCCAAGCGAGTGATCTTCCACCTGATCTACCGGCCCCTTTGTCCGTTCTTTCGGTTGTTGCTTATCTCGTCACTCAGTCCGTTCGCTCGCGTTCGATGCGTAGAGCTCTTCTCATACCCCTGCGGCTCAGAGATATCGTGAGACGTCCTCGATCATCCGTTCGCAGTAGACACACCGGAATCTGAGTGGGTGCTCGCTGATGGTGATGAACCGTGAGACCACCGGCTCGCGTTCCACATTGGAGATACAGTTCGGATTCGCACAGCGAATGATCCCCTCGATCGACGGTGGCAGGAAGACCTTGTGCTTCTCCACCACTTCCGAATCACGGATGATGTTGATCGTGGCGTTGGGCGCGATCAGGGCGATCTTATCAACCTCCTCGGGCTTCAGCTCACGATCCTCGACCTTCACGATGTCCTTCCTACCCATCTGCTTGCTCCGCACGTTCGTGGCTACACTGAGTGCGGCATCGGTGTCTGCATGGATCCCGAGGATCTTGAGCACGTTCAGTGCCTGCCCGGCCGTGATATGATCGATCACGGTACCGTTCCTGATAGGTACAACCTTGAGCTCTTTCTTCATACGCGTCGCGTCCTCAGACCCTCAGACCCGCAGTTTGATATGATAAATAGCGTGGGTGCTATTTAACTTTCCGTTCAAGTATCACGGCGCAAACAACTGTCAAACGCAGAGCTTTCACGCCCGGCTCGTCACTTCTCGGTGCCGTAGTGGTGAGACAAGAGGAGTCTGATCATATGCTGTTCTCAGCAGAAGTGATGCGCACAGGGCGTCGCACGTATCAGCTCATTTTTCCGCTTCGCTGGGCCCCTCTCCAGAGGCGAATGGGACCGCCGTGATTTGAACACGGGACAACTCGGTCTTCAGCCGAGCGCTCTCCCAGTCTGAGCTACGGTCCCTTTCTTTACGTCACTTCAGCTCTATGCTATTTCTTTCCACTTCGAAGTTATAAATATTGGCGTGTTCAAAACCAGAGTTATGGAAACGGCGATCCGACGAGCACTTGACTTTGTAACTGCACAGCACGCAACATACGCAGACATTCGGCTGGAACGCGGGCACGCAACGACACTCGATCTCCGGGACGGGGTCTTCCGGGAGCTGAGTTACGGGATCGATGAGGGCATAGGTGTCCGTGTGCTTTTCAAAGATTCCTGGGGCTTCGCCTCTGCCAATGATCTGCCGACACCTGCGATACAGGCGACCTTCGAGAACGCGCTGAACGCTGCACGTGCGCTCTCAATCTCCAAGTCGGGTAAGCAGACGGCGGCCATTAAGCTCGCCGATGCGCCCGTGACGACCGAGGAGTTCACGCTTAAGCCGCGCATCAATCCCGAGGACGTCAGTATCGAGGTGAAGAAACGCATGGTCAAGGACGCGTACGACGCGGCGAAGGCGCATTCCGAGCTCGTAACGAGCGTATCAGTTGTCTATCTGGACGGTTACGAGGAGCAGATCATTGCTAATACCGAGGGGAGTTATATCATGCTACAGCAGCCTGCCGTATTCCTGCGTGCCAGTGTGGTGGCGAAACGGGGTACTCAGCTCCAGGAGGGTCGCGAGAGTGTCGGTGCGGTTGCCGGCTTCGACTTCATCGAGGCTGAGGATCCCGCGATGATCGCCGTGCGGGCTGCGGACAAGGCGGTCCAACTCCTTGATGCGGAGCTCCCGCCGGCCGGCGAGCTGTCGGTGATCATGGACCACCGGCTAACGGGCGTCTTCATGCACGAGGCGCTCGGGCATGCTGCGGAGGCGGACCATGTGCTGTACGGAGAATCGATCCTGAAAGGTAAGGTGGGCACGGCGATCGCTTTTGATCGGTTGACGGTTGCGGACGATCCGACCATCGAGGCGTCCCATGGCTACTACCGGTACGATGACGAGGGGCTGCGCTCACGCCGGACCGAACTCATCAAGGACGGTGTGCTCGTCTCGTATCTCCACAGTCGTGAGACTGCCGGTCGGTTAGACGCGGCACCGACGGCTAACGCGCGAGCTGCGGACTATTCCGAGCTGCCGATCGTGCGGATGAGCAACACGGTAATTGAGCCTGGTGGGTGGCAGTTCGATGAGATGCGTGCGGATATCGCGTTCGGCATTTACGCGAAGGGCATGCGCGGCGGGCAGGTGGACACGGTCAAAGGCGAATTCCAGTTCAGTGCTGAGGAGGCCTTTCTGATCGAGAACGGGACGCTCACGAAGCGGTTAAAGAACGTCGCGCTCTCCGGGCGTACTCTGGACGTGCTGAAGAACATTGATGCGATCGGCACGGACAAGAAGCGCGGGACTATTGGTTTCTGCGGTAAAGACGGCCAGGATGTGCCGGTATCGGAATACGCGCCCCATGTTCGCGTCACGAAGATCCTGGTCGGGGGCTCGTCCTCCGGGTGAACCGGGACGGGACGTACGTACGTGTGGCGTTGCGCTGCGCGTATCTCTGTAGCTATCTGCTCGGGTGAATCTTCTGCGCGCCAGCGTTGCGCAGCCGGATCAGCGGTTTCGCGATATGCCGCCGTGCCGCGGGCGGAACTTCGTATAGCCCCTCATTCAGCGCTCGCGCGACGATCTCGCGTTCCTGCGAACTGCGATGTGTTCCACAGCGCTTGCAGCGGTAGCCCTGCGCTCGTCCCGCGGATTTCATGCGCTTGCCGCAGCGCTCGCACCGTGGATTGCGCGTCGCTTCAGTGTTCACGGCGCGTACCTCGATCTTCTCCAGATTCTGTGTACCGGACCCGAAAGAACCATAAGTCGTTAGCTCATCACCTGCTCGCAAGCTACGGACAATTTCGCGGAACTGCTTCGTCGGCTCGTAGGCGATACAGTCGATGCGCTCTTCCGCGGGGCGGGCGATCGCGAGCTGGAAGACGACGTGACCGCCTTTGATCGGTCGCGGTTCAGAGGCCACCGTGCCCTCGATGCGGTACGAGTGGTACTCAGAGAGCGAGCCCTCCAGTTCTTCTCCCGTGATCAGGTGCGAATCGGTGCCCTGATTCGTGATGAAGAGCGTCTCCCGCTCCACCTGCTCTGCAGTGATGAGCTCGTATGCCCGCATGATCGCATCAACACGGTCACCGCGTACACCAAAGAGGACCGGACAGGGTGAGTGCGGGGCCAACACGAGGTTCTTATTCGAATGATCCACGGTATCCCAGGTCAGCGGATACGTAGCGGCATCTGCTTGCCACACGCTTGCCGGCTCGATCACCCGGGGCGTGCCCCAGCGCGCCCGTTTCCGGTAGGCGATCAGCTCGTACGTGACATCGTACTGCGCCGGCCAGTGTTGCTGGAGCATGAAGAATGCCGTGGCAGCCAACGCCCCGATAACGCCCCGTTTCTGCTTCAGACCATAGTGCTCGATCTGCAATTCAGCCAGGAGCGCAAACGCGTGTTCAAGCGTGACCACCTCTTTCACGGCCAGCTCGTAAAACTGCTGCAAGTCCCGCAGGTGCTCGGCGGGCATGCGCAGGGCACGCTCCTCGCGAATAAACACCACACCGGGATTTGTCTCCTCCGCGTGAACCTCCGCCAGCTCATTAACCCGGGCTTTGATCAGTTCCTTGACCACTTCATCAGCGCCTGGTTGATGAAGCTTTATCTCGAAGGCGACCGCGCCATTGCCGCGTGTCTTATACGGTATGCAGGGATTCAAGCGCACCAATCGCGGAATCGAAACCTTACCGTAACACCCGAGCTCGTCCACTAAGACGGCACATAGATAGGTGGTGCACATGCCCGTTTTCGAGTCGGTATCATCAATTCCAACGATCATCGGCCCTTCTTTTTTATCAGAGCCCGTGATCACAGAAATAGGTATCACAACCTGAGGCAGCACGCTGCAAAGGGGCATGCTATCGGGCGATCTCACCGCCCGGTCCAACTTATTTATGGCTCACGGTCCTAGTGAGATACGTAGGAAGCGAACATGAACTCGTATTTCTGGATGCTGCTGGTGAATCTCTTCCTCCTTTACTGGCTCATCGTGATGTTGCTCGATAGGAAGGGCATTTTAGCGCGTTATAACATCTCAGCAGCCGGTCCCGTGCTCATGATCAGAACGAAGCGTGGTGAGCGCTTATTGGAGCTGCTCTCACGGGGGACGCTGAGGGCGCGGTTCTGGCGCGTTTATGCCACTATCGGCACCGGTTTGGTGCTCATTGCCATGGTCTTCATGTTCGTGCTCGTCATTTATGGCGCTTATAGTACCTTCATCCTGCATCCTGAGCCCACGACGATCAACGAGCCAAGAAACTGGCTGCTCATACCCGGGTTGAACCAATTCATACCGATGTGCGCATGGGTGGGCTTTGTCATTGCACTGGTGGTCCACGAGCTCTCGCACGCTGTCTTGAGCACGGTCGAGAGGATTAAGGTGAAGTCGATGGGGCTCCTCATGCTCATTGTCCCGATCGGTGCATTTGCGGAGCCGGACAGTGAGCAACTGTTCGGCGAGCGTGAGCGTAAAGAGCGGAAGAAGGGAACGGCTGGTGCTGAGGCTGAGTCCGAGTCCAGAGAACCTGAACCCAAGAAAGTGGCTACCTCACGAGAGCGCACACGCATCCTCTCAGCGGGCGTGACGAGCAATTTCTGCGTGGCCGCGATTGCCTTTACGCTCTTCTTTGCTCTGCTCTTCTCTATCCAGCCGGTGGACGAGAGCGTGCTGTACGTCTATCAGGTAGCAAAGGGCAGTCCCGCGGAGCAGGCAGGTATTACGCCCGAAGTGTTCATCACCCGCGTTGACGGCACGGCGATGACGACTGTGGAGGAGCTTACCGCGGCATTGAGCACCGAGGTGGAGCATACCGTAGTGATCCTGCAGAAAAACGGTGAGGAACGCGCGTTCGCCGTCCCTGGCGGGACCACCAACAGCACCGGGTTGTTCATCTTTGATGTCGTGGCTGGCTTACCGGCCGACCAGGCGGGTCTCACCCGGAGCATGCGCATAACGAGCATTGATGCGGTGAGCATAACGGGCTACACGGACTTCAGCGCCTTCATGAATACCACCCTACCGGGGCAGGTGATCGAGGTGCAAACCGATGCGATAACGGTCGCGGTAACGCTGACCGAGTCACCCGCGGGAGAAGAAACGGGCTACATGGGGGTGATCGTCGCCGGTACGACTGCCTCGAGCCCGCGGGGGATGCTGGTCTTCGAATTCCCGACACAGGAGTACCTTAACGGCCTGCGGGGCATTCCCGCGTCGTTCCTGACGCTCTCGCCACGTCAGTGGCTGGCAAGCTGGTTGTGGTTGACCATTATGCCGATCGCCCCGCTGCCGACGGGCTTTGGGGGCTTTACCCCGCTCCTCGCACAGCTCTTCGAGCCCGTGGGCACCGTTGCTGAACTGGGTAGCGCAGTCTTCTGGCTTGCCGATATCCTCTTCTGGATCGGCTGGATCAATTTCTATGTGGGGCTGTTCAACTGCCTGCCTGCCATACCACTCGACGGCGGCTATGTCTTTCGTGAGATGCTCTATCCCGTCGTGCGTCTGGGGATAAAGGAAGAGCAGCGCAAGGAGAAGGTTGCCCGCGGCATTGCTGCTTTATTCGCGCTCTTTATCTTCTCCGCCATTGTTATCCTGCTCGCCGGCCCCTATCTCCTGTAACCTCTTCGGTCTCGTTCGGCTTCGTTAGAGCTCGAGTGCCACTAACTAAAACTAACTGATCGCGGATCAGCAGGTCAGATGTAACGCCGCGATCGTCCGTTTCTTCTGCGCGATCTGGTTGTAGAGCTTACAGGCCTGCTCGGTTGGCTCGATGAGCAGTTCAATGTCCTTCGATTCAATATAGCGCCGCGTTTGTGCAGGCACTTTCATGACGCCGTATTTGCCCGTGCCGACGATCAGCACCTCCGGCTGCTCTTTCACGATCGCATCCACGTCAGTTAGCAAGAGCACGTGCCCGTCTTTGCGCCACCACTGGTCTTCGATTCGGTCGGGATAGATGATTACATCGCTCGTGAACGTCGTGCCGTCGATGACGATCCTCCCGAAGTTATAGGCGTCAATCATTTTCCTGCCTCCACCACCACCTGACGATCGCCTCACTCGCGGTTCTGCTCGGCTCTCCTGCGCTTGATCTTCGTGAGCCGCTCGATCTCTTTGAGCTTTATGTCTTCGGTCACGTCCACGTACCCCTTTGCACGAGCACCCTGGAGCAGTTGCTCGCCACGCTCAGTTCGCGTCAGCACGGTGGACCATCCGGGCTCCGAGCCGACGGATCCGACGGAGATATCCGCGAGTTCCGCGGTATAATCCGGGCAGGCGAAGCAGCCAGCGTTGGCGAAGCCTTCGACCGCGTCAAAGGCCACGACGTGCAAGATCCCTGCGCGGTCATAGACGTGGAATTCTTTGCCTTTAATGTCCAGCTTTTTCACCTGCTCGACCGGGAGCACGTTGTTCTGGATATACGCCAGCAGCTCTTGCGTGAACGTCTCCATACAGAACAACCCAACCAGCAGGTTGATTCGCGCCTTATCGATACGGTAGGGTTGATCGGCGGTGATAACGCGCCGTATGCCCGCGATCTGGCAGGGGGTGCCGACGAACCCGATGCGGCTGCAGCCGGCGACCGCGGCGTCAACGACCCCGATGCCTGAGGGGTAATAGGTGTATTTCGTGCCTGCACCTTGCTTGAGCTCTTGGGAACTCCGCACAACCTTCGCGCTCGGCTCCCAGGCGCGATCCGCGACGGTAATGGCTGCGCAATCAATGAGCCCTTCATCGAGCGCATAACCGAGCAATGCGGTCACCGCCCCGCCGTCCTGCGCCTGCTGCACGGTCATCTCATCCGTTGCCCGTACCGCATAGCTCGCTCTGTAGATCCCCAGGAGCTCCTCATCCGCTCGATGCCGCCCGAAGACCCGTTCTTCAACTGCGGTGTACGGGAACGTGCTCCGTATGTGCTTGTAGAGGTCGTCGAGCTTGATGGTGCCCGTGGGGCAGACGTACGCGCACGCGCCGCACCCGATGCAGACATCAGTGAGCCCGATCTCCAGCGAATCGTCGAGCGGGCCCTCGATCTGGCGGTTCACGCCGCGATTGATGAAATTGATCGCGCTCACGCCCACACGCTCCTCACAGACACGGGTGCAGAGGCCGCAGAGTATGCAGGTATCATCGCCCTGAGGGAAGCGCGGTGTACCGACCTTGTATTCCCGCGCCAGCTCCCGGAGCACCGGCACCCCAGGGCATCGAGCGAGCAACAACTCAATGAGGAGTTTACGAATCGCGATGATCTCCGGTGTGCCGGTCTCCACGACCAGGCCATCCTCAACCGGATAATTACAGGCGGTAACGATCTTGCTGCGCCCGCGTCTGGTTATTTTCACGGAGCAGAGCCGGCACGCGCCAAACGGCTCTACCAGCGGATGATAGCAGAGCGTGGGGATCGCAATCCCGAGATCGCGCGCAGCTTCCAGTATCGTCCTGCCCGCTGGCACGGTGATCTCCTGGGTATCGATCTCCAAGCGCACCTCGCTCATTCGCCCTCGCCCCCCTCTTTCAGCTCGGTCTTCTTTGGCAGCTTTCGCTCGGCCTCGAGCAGCGGTGGCGGGACCGGTTCGCCCGAGATCTTGATTACGGCGCCGAATTTCGGCGGGCACTGATAGAAACAGGAGCCACATTTCGTGCAGGTCGCCTGGTCGATCACATGGATCACTCTCTTATCGCCATCGATCGCGTTCACGGGACAGACCTTGAGGCAGAGCAAGCACGCCCTGCACCTGCTCGGCTCGATATAATAACTGATCAGCCCTTTGCAGACGAGCGCAAGGCAGCGCTTATCCCTGATGTGCGCTTCATATTCGTCCCTGAAGTACCGGAGCGTGGTCAGTACGGGATTCGCAGCGGTCGTTCCGAGCGCGCACAACGATGCGTCCTTCATCACGCCGCTGATCTCTTCCAGCAGCTCGATGTCGCCCTCCGTCCCTTCACCGGCCACGACACGGTTCAGGATCTCGCGGAGGTGCTTCAGCCCCTCGCGACAGGGCACGCACTTGCCGCAGGATTCGTCGCAGAGGAAGTCTACGAAGTATCGCGCGACGTCGACCATGCAGGTGTCCTCGTCCATGACGATCATGCCGCCGGAGCCCATCATGGAGCCGAGCTTGGTGAGCTCGTCGAAGTCCACGGGCGTATCGAGATAGTCCTCGGGGATACAGCCGCCGGACGGCCCGCCGGTCTGCACGGCCTTGAACGCTTTGTTGCCCGGTATGCCGCCGCCGATCTTGAAGATGATGTCCCGGAGCGAGGTGCCCATAGGGACCTCAACCAGGCCGGTATTGTTCACCTTCCCGACGAGCGAGAAGATCTTCGTGCCTTTGCTCTCCGCCGTCCCGATCGATGCGAACCAGTCAGCGCCCTTGTTAATGATGAGCGGCACGTTCGCCCAGGTCTCAACGTTGTTGAGATCGCTGGGTTTGTCCCAGAGCCCGCTCTCGGAGGTGTGCACGTATTTCGGTCGCGGCTCCCCCACTCTCCCCTCGATCGCGTTCATCAACGCGCTCGACTCGCCGGAGACGAAGGCGCCCGCGCCTTTGTGAATGGTGACGGTGAAGTCGAAGCCGGAACCGAGGATGTTCTTCCCGAGGAGCCCCAGCTCCTCCGCCTGCGTGATCGCGATCTTCGCATTGGTCACGGCGAGTGGATATTCCTGGCGGATATACAGGAAGCCCTCGTGCGCGCCGATCGCATAAGCGCCGAGGATCAGGCCTTCGAGGATACTGTGCGGATTCCCCTCCATGAGCGCGCGATCCATGAACGCACCGGGGTCACCCTCATCGCAGTTCACAATCACGTATTTCGGCTCGCCTGCCGCCTTTCGCGTTGATTCCCACTTCACGCCGGTGGGGAATCCGCCGCCGCCGCGCCCGCGCAGTTTCGAGCGCTTGATCTCCTCGATCACCTGCTCGGGCGTGTACTCGAAGAGCACCGTACTGAGCGCCCGATATCCACCGATGGCGAGGTAATCCTCGATGCGTTTGGGGTCGATCGTGATATTATCGCCGATGAGTAGCCGTTTCTGGTACTTGTAGAACGGGATCTCAGATTCGTGGACCGCTTTCTCGCCGGTCTCGGGATCGGTATAGAGCAATCGCTCGACGACCTTCTTCCCTTTGATCGTTTCGGTAATGATCTCGGGGACGTCTTCAGGCTGCACCTGGAGATAGCAGATCTCTTCGGGATAGATGACCACGATCGGGCCCCGCTCGCAGAAACCGGGACAACCGGTCTCTCGCAGGTCCACCGTGTCGCCGAGACCCTGCTCACGCAAGCCCTCTTTGAATGCGGTGATCACCTTCTTCACACCGAGTGCGAGGCAGCCTGTGCCCGCGCAGATAGCGATACGGGGCTTCTCAGGGTCTCGTTGCGCCTGTATCTCGTTCCTCAGGCCCTCCAATTCCGCAGGGGATTTCAATCGTGCCATAACAAATGCTCCACTCTATTCGTAGCGTGACAGGATACCTTGCACATCACCGGGATTCAACTTACCATGGTAATCCTCATCAACCACCATCACCGGCCCGAGCGCGCAACAGCCGATGCAATTCACCCGCTTGACCGTGAACTTCATGTCCGCGGTCGTCCCGTCCGCTTTCACGCCGAGCATATCCTCGACCTTCTCCAGGATCCGCGGGCCGCCGCGCACATGACAGGCCGTGCCCAGACAGACCTGGATCACGTGCCGGCCGATCGGCTCCAGGCTCAGCACCTTATAGAAACTAACAACGCGATAAATGCGAGTCAACGGGATCTTAAGCCGGGTGCTTATACGCTCCATTGCTTCTCGGGGTATCCAGTTGAGCTCATTCTGGAGCTCCAGAAGCAGTTGAATTAAAACACCCTCTTTTCCTTCATAACGATCAATAATCGCATCGATCCGCTCTTCAGCTACCATCTCGCGCACCTCTCGACCTCTGTCCCACACGGACCGTTGTGGCCGAAGCAGCCTTTACATTCCCTAATCGAGCGCGAGCAAATAAATAGCACTTGCTTCTTCCGACGCTACGCGCCCCGGTCGTTGGCGATTCGCTCTCGTTGCTGCACGAATCCAGCGCAGAACCTCTACCTCTCGCGATCATATTTGTTACCGTTCATTACCCTGAGACGCCTTTGAGAACGGGGAAATGCACGGAACGAGCTGATTGAACCAGGCAATTCGTGCGCATCTCGAGCCCAAAGAGCATCTGCGGCGCCCACGAGGTGCGGCCTTCAATCCTAAACCAGATGCGGGCAGAACCGATCAGACCGCATCCTCCCACCGATACCTTCTTCCATCTGCTGCTTCAGCAGCTGCCGGAATTCAGGCTTCTCCAGCAGGGTCATGAAGATTATCGCAGCGGATCCCTCCTCATCGGTCCTGTTAATCCCATCGAGCATCAAAAGCTGTCGTTTCGCATATTCGAGCCTGTACTTCCTAAGCTCGAGCCCACGATGGAGATAATGGTTGATCGCCTGCGAGCGTCTATCCCAGAGCCCCTCTTCCACCTCTTTATCGATCTCCTGCATCAGCTGCGAACGTATCGAGATTGAAAACGTCTCCTTACCGCCGCCCCTTTTCCTTCTTCGCGCGTCGCTTCCGCGCTGCTCCGCCTCGCCTTCTTCCATTTCCTTTCACCTCGCCACCAACATTCACACTATGTGCTTAAATATAGTGCTTAAAAACAGGAGTATACCATTCAGGTACCACCATTCCGTTTGCCGATAGTTTTATATACTCAACCCACCTGGGCGCTATTGCGGTTTAAGACGAAAGGTGTATTGTTATGGCACGCGGCGATGAAGAAATCGAGTCAACGCCGGCATGCGCTGGCGTGGAAGTGACTGAGCGAGATGAGGGGCGTGCAGCTCGTTCTGCTTCAGAGCTCTCCGAGTCCTCATCTGAGGAGCCTTTGAGCCCAGCTTCACGGCTGGCATTGGAACGATTTGTTGAGAAATGGCGACCCTATATTGAAGAGCCCTACCTCCTGGATCAGCCGGTGCGGATGATCGCGCAGTGCATCAGGGAAATTGCGGTAGAGGAGGGTTTGATCCGCGAATGACCGAGATCGTTGCGCGAACGCCGCTGCGCTGCTCGCGGATCAGGGACATCGTGACGACCAAGGACGGCGAGGTCACCGAAGAACGCACCGTATGGCTCGAGAACGACGCGCTCTCCGTCACGCTAAAAGGGCAGCCCGGCAAACTGCGCTTCGTCGAGGGCGAAGAGTACAGCGCCGAATTCCGCTCCTCCTAGCGCCTGCCCTTTTTGGCTGAGGCCGTCGAGAGCAAGCAGGCGGAAGCGACCGATATGGAAGGTGATATAGAAGGACTGAGAATATGCTCATTTATTCTTCCGCAGAACCGATAAGAACTCCAGAGCCCTCATCCCATTTCAGATAATCAATGCTATCTATGTTCTATTAAAATTAAGTAAGAACTCGCCCGGGCCTCTACCAGTCAGAATCTTCCACCGTGTTACGTGTTCGTCTCATGCATCGCGGACCACGTATTGATCATCTTTGCTCCATGATCGGTCGTACACGTCCTCGGTCGTGCCCGGCACCACGGTACTCTTAACGACCACCAGATGGAACACATCCTTCTGCTTGATGGCGTCCCCGGTACTCTCAGCGGTTAACCGCACGTAAGCAAGATCGATCCACCAGCCTCTCTAGAACCGATCAGACAGCAGTATCACTTTATTCCAGTCCAACCCAAATGCTGCCCTCATCCACGCGCGTCGGGTAAACCGTCAGGGCCTTTTTCCGCGAGAGGATACTCAGGACCTTGCCCGCAACGGGTGGCCACGGGCTCCATTCCTTAACATCTCCGGTGCGTATGTCAAAGGCGCTGTGGTGCCAGGGACAGATAATTGCTCCATCGGGGCTGATTCTGCCTTTGACCAGCCGGCCGCCCATGTGCGGGCATTTGCTGTTCATGGCGTACACTTCGCCCTCGTGGTGGAGGAGCAGGATCGACTTGCCCTCCACTTCGACCACCTTACGGTCGCCCTCAGGTAATTCCTGCTCTGAAAGAACACGTATCCAGTTCATATCTTCCCTCCATTATTTATGCCACCCAGCGGGTTAATCTAATGCCGCAAGAGCATGAGCTGCGGTATAAACGCTCCCAACGCCACAGACGTACTGGGTAACTCTCAACACTTCTGTGATCTCTTCATTGGTAGCGCCGGCTTGCATAGCGGCCTGAGCTAATGCTTTTACCCCTTCGGTAGCTCCGTTTGATGCGTCCAAAGCCAGAGCGATAAGGAGCTTAAACTTTGTAGGGAGAGCACCGTCAGCAAGCGCGAACTCACGTGTTTCGGCAACGAGCGCGAGCAGCTCGGGATCACGTTTCTCAAATATCTTCAAGGGATTTTCAGCCATCTCTTACCACCTCCTGTAATAGTGGTTAGAAATTGTTATAGAAAAACGATTAGCTTACACCCTCTCTCCGCCCCTTCGCCAGTCCAGCATCCTCGCTATGCAGCCCCTTTCCGTGCCGAGTGCAACAGCCATTGCGTTCGCGTAGACAAAGAACAGCGCCCCTCTTCACCTCCCGAAAGGCTCACTAGCCGCCACCTGCAGAGTCACCGGTACCCCTTGGGGACTGAAGCTGAAGCTTTACGTGTTCAATCAGCATTAGCTATTGCGGAATCAGAGGCGGTGCTGAGGAACGATGGCGTTGCAAGTATTCCAAAACTCACCGGGATGATCTATGCACTGATCGCGTTTCCCATCTTACTTTACCTGCTCTATAGTAACAACTACACCAAAAAATCGGCTATCTGTTCTTAATCCTCTCGATACTCATGGGCTTTTTAGTGTTTGTACCCTTGTTTCTCTATCAATTTCAGATGCTTATTACCGGAAATACCAACCAACATGGTGGACCACTGCCAATAGTTATCC
This sequence comes from Methanomicrobia archaeon, assembly GCA_011049045.1. Classification (NCBI taxonomy): domain Archaea; kingdom Methanobacteriati; phylum Methanobacteriota; class Methanomicrobia; species Methanomicrobia archaeon. The sequence continues at coordinate 36,321 of DSCO01000057.1, forward strand.
TGAGTCTGATACTCTTCTTCATCCTCACGCTGGTATTCGGCAGAATATTTCTTGGCTTTATCTGCCCTATTGGAACGCTTCAGGAGCCGGCTTATCAACTTCCAACCAAAAAACCGAAGATAGTCAACAAAACTCTGGCGGTTGTTCTTCATCTACTCTTCATCCTTTTTTCTCGTCTCGTGCCCCTCGGCGTGCTCTTCTCTATAGGAATCCTTACGTTTCTTGGCGTGCGTGATTTCTTTTATCTCGCTGCAGGGTCGGTATTCTTCTTTGTATTTCTTGCTTTCGTGCTGCTCTCCATCGTTCTGTACCGACCTTTCTGCCGCTTCTTCTGCCCGTACGGGCTGCTGCTTCCGCTGGTAGCCTTCACGAGCGTCTGTAAAGTAAACTACGGCGAACCTCCCGTTGCACGATGTGTGGCAAATGCGAGGACGTTCGCTCTACCAAGAAGGCGGGCAAAACGGAGTTAACGCGAAAATGTTATCTTTGTAATTGCTGCAGATATGTTTGTTCTGCCGATGCACTTGCCATGGACGAACGTGGAAAAATAGGGGGAATAGAAAAACGAAATGGATCATGATAACGAGCAGATGGACACGGAAAAGCTTCTCGCGCGCGCGATCCGAGTAGCTGACCTGGTGGATTACCAGGAGGGCGCGGTGGTGAGCCGAACGCTCATTGACAAGAAGACCGGGACGGTCACCTTGTTCGCCTTCGCGGAGGGACAAGGATTGAGCGAGCATACCGCACCATTTGATGCCCTGGTTCAGATCATCGATGGCGAAGCGAAGATCGTCATCTCGGGCACATCGCTCCGGGTACAGAAAGGCGAGCTGGTGATCATGCCGGCGAATGAGCCCCATGCGCTAAAAGCCGTAAAGCCATTCAAGATGCTGCTGACCATGATACGGTCGTGATATGCGCGCGCGGATGCGGCAGCAGCTCAGTCTGCACCGTTTTTGCGGTTTGTCCTGCGCACAGAGGGGGACACAAGCAGTTATTCAATTTAAGGACGCGTGCCCTAAGAAATCATCAGCCATGAGGCGGCAACATGAAGAAAGTAAAACGAAAAATAATCAGGATTGATGAGGATTTATGTGACGGCTGCGGAATTTGTATTCCCTCGTGCGCCGAACAGGCAATCCAGCTTGTTGATACTCCTGCAGGTAAGAAAGCGAGGTTGGTGAAAGAGTTTTACTGTGATGGGCTGGGTGCGTGTCTTGGTTCCTGTCCCACAGGGGCACTAACCGTTGAAGAACGAGAGGCGGAACCTTACGATGAAGCGGCAACACTCGCTCGAATTAGAAGAACAGCTCCTGAGCTGCTCGAAGAGCAGGTGAAACATCCTGAGGAACATGCACAGGAATTCTCCGAACAGCACGCACAGAAACTGCCGGGAGGTGTATCTTCATGTCCTTCCGTCCAGATGCTTCGGTGGGCAGGTAAGGGGGAGGACGTAGCTCAAGAATCCGTGAAATCCCACTCGGCGTTACGGCATTGGCCTATACAACTGCACTTAGTCCACCCATCCGCGCCTTATTATCGGGATGCGGACCTGGTTATAGCTGCGGATTGCGTTCCTTTTGCCTACGCCAAGTTCCATGAGGATTTTCTGAAGGGTAAGGTGCTCGCTATTGGCTGTCCGAAACTTGACGATATTGACGCTTATAGAGTAAAACTTAAGCAACTGATCGAAACAGCACATCCCAGGAGTATAACAATCGTACACATGGAAGTCCCCTGCTGTTCTGGTTTTGTAAACCTTGTTCGGCAAGCACTGCGAGAATCCCGGATGAATGTTCCGCTTGAAGAAATAGTAATACGTATAACGGGCGAAAAGATGTAAGGAAAAACTCTCTCCCGCAGATGCACTTGCTTCTTGCTTTGATCGTGGGCGAACTCCCGGCTAACAAGAGCGAACGAAACAGTCAAGCTGGTTTTCGTCTTCACCGGGAGGACCTGTATCAGCTCCTGAAGAAGACGAATCGAACTCGAGCTACTTCCGAAGAGACGCCCGATGCGTTTACGAACGTCGAATTGGTCGTGTTCCCGCACGACCACATATAGGCCGCATCACTGCTGGTCGTATTTCTGCTTTAGAACCAGGTATGAGAGTCCGAAACCAATAAAGAATCCGAGGAGTGAGAGCACGGCGGCGAATGCGAAGCCTGCACTATTGCCGGCCCAGCTTTTGCCGAGCGTAAAACCGCCGAATAAGCCGGTGATAGTAAGTGCCGCGATAAGCAGTGCAAAGGGAAGGGCACGGAAAAAAATATTGCCCTTGATCTTCTCTTTTAGGTTTACCCACCCGTGCATTTTACAGTTGCTTGCCTGGCGTTCAGCGAACAAAGCGGCTATATCTTTGTCCAGAGCATGAACGCGATCAAAAGCCCATAGATAGCGATAGCTTCTGCAAGAGCGACGAAGATCAACACTCTTCCAGAGACTTCAGGCTTCTCTGCTGTCGCGCCCGCGGCTGCGACGCCCGTGGTTGCAATGGCCCAACCTGCAGCGAAAGCCGAGCCGATCATGGTGGCAGCGGTTGCCAGTGCGATCCAGGCGCCCTCGGTCATGCCACCGCCTTGGGGGGCTTCTTCCTGTGCCCCTGCCAGGCCCACGCTCAATCCGGTGAGGAGCAAGAGCAAGCAAAGCGTAAATGCAAACCGGTGTCTCGTTTTTAGGTCCATCTCTCTTTCACCTCTTCATATCTCGAGTTTAGGTATCTGAAGGAGACATACTTGCCACGGCTATATAAAGGAATTGGTTTTTGGATGAAACGGTCGTTAAACCAGCGCTTTGGAAGACCCGAACAGGAGCGGGCCATCTGCTCGTACGTATTACGAGTCCGGGCAGTCGGGACGGTGCCGCTCACTACACCCGCCTACCGTACGTTCCTGGGCTGCGATTGTGGCTGCAGCACGATAAGCAGCACCTGGTACGTCTTGTCGTACACCTGATCGTGCATCATCAACCTGCCCTTACTGATTCGGCCGCCATCGTAGTCTTTTGTGGTCATAGTCAGCTCGCCGACCCTCGTCGTCTCACTGGACTCGGGAATTAGCGGAGGAGCCCTGACTGAGGCCACGATGATCGTTTGGTTCTCGTCCGTTCCCGTCGTTGCATTCACGCTGATGTTCTCGAGTCGGTAATTGTGGTTATCGATGCGCAGATAGCCCTTATAGAGCTGCTCGCTCTCCTGCGCCATGAGCTCTGCTTTTATCTCCGTGACGGTCTTCTCAGACTCGAGCAGCTCGCGCACCTCAGCCGGCTGCACGCTTCTCACCTGCACGATCTGGACCCGGAGCAAATGGAACTCACCACTCGACTCGTTCAGGGCGAACCCGGTTCCCTGGTGAAAAAGGGCAATCGGCGCCTCGAGTGCGGCATCCGGTGGAACATTTGCTACCGTACTGGTCGCTCCGTTCAGATGCTGCGCCTGCAGCGGTATCGCGCCGATCGTGCCCAGGAGCCCGAGCGAGAGCACGAGCAGTACTGCGACGGCCGCATAGAGTAGCTTCCGCTTTCCGCTTCTCACTTTCTCCTTTCCTCTATTAGTATCTTCTGAGTGAACTATTTTAAATAACACACCCTTCGAGTCGTCCCCAAAAGCCGGTTATTACGTTTTTTCACCTCCATTTCCTGATAAGAACCATTCAGTGAGTTCGATAACGTTCTTCCGTCTGCCTGCATTCTTCTTGATGATCTGTCCGCGTTCAAGCGCGCGGAGGATACTGTTAAGCGAAGATTTCGGGATCTCCGTCTCGTGTCTGAGATCAGACTGCGTCATCTCGCCGTTATGCTTCAGCAACGCGTTTACAATGGCGCGCTCGCGATCCGTGAGCGTCTCCATGGTGCGTGCCATCGCCGGCGTTTGCTTTATTTTCATGCTCCTCACGCGTGGCTTTTCCACCGGACCGGGCTCGCTTCCCAACCGCACCATAAGGAAGCCGACGCTCAGCATGAGGGAAACGATGGCGAGCAGCACGATGAGAATAACATAGCCCGGATCGAAGGCGTTGACGCCCGTCGCTTCGGAGGGCGTGGTCAGCGGCTGCTGGTACGCGATCCACACACCTGGTCCCTGTACTTCGTAGCCGTGGAATTCCACCACGAGTGACTCGTTCGCGGTTGACACGAGATATTCGAGCTGATCCGAGCAGGTAATTCTACCCAAACTGATCGCGGGGGGCAGATAGAAGACGGCCTGATAGGTGGAATAGTTAGCCGTGGTGGTGAAGGTGAGCATCCATCGCTCTCCTGACTTCTCGGTGAGCGCATGCGTGATGGCGTAGAGCTGCTGTGTCTCAATCTCATAGATATAGTCCGCGGTCTGGAGGAACGGGAGACTCTCAGGATCATTGACATAACCGATCACGAGCGCTTTACCGGTCTCGTCAACATAGATATCAAGAATGAGCTGGCTGGAGTAGCTTCCCGTATCGTTAAAGGCAAAGGAAAACCCGTCACTGGCAAGACCCGGGGTCGGGGTCGCTATGGCTGTGAACAAAAGAACCAGGTACAGTATTCCTGCCGTTTTCATCTTGTCCTCTTACCGGCTAGCGGTCCTCAACCACTCTCGTAGCTCTGAAGTTAGATTGGTGTGAGAGATACGTAAACTTTACTCCTGGTCGGTACTTCACACAGTCATTCGTATCGCAGCGCATCCACCGGCTTGAGCTTTGAGGCGCGATGGGCTGGAATCACCCCTGCGGCTACGCCAATGCCGACGGCCAGGAGGATCGCGTATACCAGCAGCATCGGGGTGATCTTCGTGGTCAGTTCGCCACCCATTCCCATCATCCGCATACCGAGCATCGGCAGTAATGACGAAATAGCAGCACCGAGGCAAATCCCTATGACGCCCCCGATGAGGCCGACTATTGCCGCATTTAAGAGGAAGATCATCATAATGTCACCGTTCTTCGCACCGATGGATTTCATGATCCCAATCTCCTTCGTCTTCTCCAGCACGGACGTGAACATCGTGTTTGCGATACCCACGGACCCGACGAGCAACGAAACCGCGGCAATGGCCTCTAAGAACAAGCTCATTGTCTGTGTGACATCACTCATGGTCGCCTGCATAGCTTTTGCGGACGTCATCCTGAAATCTTCTTTACCTTCCGCAAGGTGCCGGAAGATCCGTAACTTCTCCTTTGCTTCTTCCATGATCTGCTCGACATCATCAGTGTTCGCGACCTTGATGGTAATCGTATCAAATTCAGCATCGCTAACGTCGTCCAGGACGTCTCGTGCAGCGTCAATGGGCATGATTATGGTACGGTCATTCCCATCAAAACCGCCACTTTCTTCTAAGATGCCCACGATCTTGAATGATTTGCCCTCGATAGTGAGTACCCGGTTTACGGTAAGTGGTTGTTTGAACGTGTCTACGGCTATGCTGCTGCCAAGGATGACGGCGTTATAGTCCGAGGCCCCGAGTAATCGGCCCGATGCCAGTTTAGCGGTGGTGATCTCTTTCCAGACCAGCGGGTCAACGCCTTCGATCGAAATGGTGGTCTTTTCACCGAGGTAATAGACCTCACCGGAGCCGGAAACGGTGCCGTGAATAGCGGCAATGCCGTCAATAGTCCGGAGTACCTGCACGTCTTTTTTCGTCAGGTCTTTGGCATCAGTAGCAGCAGCGGTTTCACCGCCTCCCGGCCCACCACCCGGCGGGCCACGGAACCCCGCAGCAGCACGCCCGCCGCCGGGAGAGATGGTGATGAGGTCCGCGCCGAGCCCGCCAAGGTGACTCTCGACATTCGCCTGCATGCCCTCACCGATGGACACGATGGCAACGACGGCCGCGATCCCGATGACGATCCCGAGAATCGTCAGCCAGCTACGCAGCTTACTGTGGGCGATGATATTGAGCGCTAATTTGAGTGACTTGCTCGGTTTCATCGTTTCACTCGTTCGTTATTCTCGCGTGCAGATCTGATCAAGACCGCGTTCTTCGCTTTTCGTTTTTTTTTTATATACCGGAAAAAGAGCACGCCGGCACTGATGATCGCAACGAGCGCGAGTGCACCGATAACCGTGGTACTGTTCACGGCGCTCTGGTGCTGCCCTTGCGGGTACCTGCCGCCGGTGCCTGTAGCCGAAGTAGTCGTATCGGTACTCGCCGCCCGGAGCTGAACTGGCACGGCCTTCTCGAGTGTTTGCCGTACGCCGGTCGTGTCGGTGTACTCGATAGCGACCATCAGGTTAGGGCTCGTCGAGCTGTTTCGTGGCGAAAACTCCGCTCTCAGTCTCTCCCGGTCTTCCCCCGGGAATTCTGCCAGTTGGCTGTCTTCTGTGGTGCCCGGGATCCCGAACGCGGACGGGCCTGCGGCCGTTACCGCGAACGAGACGATCGTATAGTCTCCCTTGTCGAGGTTGCCAACGATCGAGGCGGCGCTACCCTGGGCGGTGAACTGATCTTGCGCAAGGATTTTCACGGTCACGGAATACGCAGGATTATTACCGGTATTCGCAACGTAGAGCGAGACCTGACTACTTGAACTCTCGGAGACGATGATCTCAAAATCGGTACTGCCGCCGATGACGATGCCCGCGGTCGTGCTCATCGATCTCGAGCCACCGCGCTCGTCCTCGAACTCCAGGGCCAGGTCTAACCGGTACAGGCCGGCATCGGCACCCACATCGACGGCAACCAGATACTCGACGACGATGGATTCGCCGACGTCGATGTAGCGGATGTGCTTCGTATTGTCGGAATGAACCGGCAGTATGACGCCGTTTGCTTCGGTCCATGAGAAGACCATATTCTCCAGGTGATACGAACCGATATTAGCGACGGTAAACCGGAGCGCAGTCAACTCCCCGGGCTTCAGCTCGGTCGGGGCGATGTCAGCGATATGGATGATCGCGCCCTGCGTTACCGTGAGCATGAGCGAGTAGGCGACTTCGGGCATGGCCTCAGTAACCGTTTCCCCACCCGTGCTATAGGATTGACTATACGAGCAGGAGACCGGAATGGCATGGGACCCACTTGGCGCGCCCTTCGCGACACGAACGGTGACGGGCACGTCTCTGGAGCACCACCCGGAGATCGAGCCGGCATAGATGCTTGACGAGCCAACGACCGAGATATACTGACTTTCCTCGAAATTAAGCGTTACGTGCTTTGCATCGCAGGAACCTCCGTTCTTGAGGGTAACGGTCAGCGTTTTCGTCTCGCCGGGCAGGAGTTCTGTAGGCTTGACGTTTGTTATAACAACGTTTGCATCAGTGCCCGCGCTTAGTGGAGCAACGAGAGACGCGAGTATTGCCACGATACCACACAAAGCCAGTACCCTTTTCATGTTTTTTCTAGATACTAATTTCGTTATCATTTACCTTTTACCTCCTTTTATATTACTAATTCAGCTAATTCTTCGGGTGTTCTGCCAGATACCTTCTTTATTGTATAGTCCGCTAATTTCAACCCATCGTTCTTATCTAGGTCTGGATAATACAGCACCCGAATCGCTTCTCTTATAGTATCAGCGGCGTTATGCAGGTTATCACTCCCATTTGGTTTGTTTTTCTGTATCTGCATATCGTAGCAGTGCGCTTTGTTTCCACAAAGTTCACACAACCCGTACCGTATCGGATAGCTACTCACCGGACACCCCAGGAAGTAATTAACGCAATCTTCACAAATCAGCATGGTTCTCACCTCAGTTGTTCGTATGGTTATGCTCGATGCGCTCGATTTGTCCGTCTTTGAGGTACACCACCCGTTCCGCACGCGTAACCAGGTAGAAATCGTGCGTGACCAGAATGATCGTTTTACTATCGTTCCCGTGTACCTCGCTCAACAAATGCATGATGAATTCGCCGGTCTTGCTGTCCAGATTACCGGTAGGCTCGTCGGCGAGTATGATGTCAGGATCAACGGCCAGAGCACGCGAGATGGCCACACGCTGCTGCTGCCCGCCTGAGAGTTGAGCGGGCAGGTGGTGCACGCGATCGCCCAATCCAACCAGCTCGAGCAGCTCGAACGCGGTCTCCCGTGCCTCTGCGGAGTCGACATCCTGGAATTCCAGGGGCAGCATCACATTCTCGAGCGCGGTTAACGTCGGTATCAGGTTGAACTGCTGGAATACGAATCCGATCTTCTTGCCACGTATCTGCGCCAATTGCGACTCGTGGAACCGCGCGATATCAGCACCGTCCAGCCGTATTGTACCCTTACTCGGCAGATCCAGACAGCCAATGAGGTTCATCATCGTGCTCTTGCCGCTGCCACTGACACCGGCGATGGCGAGGAATTCGCCGCGCTCTATCGTCAGATCAATGCCCCGGAGCGCCTGCACCTGAACGTCACCCATCTGATAGATTTTCCAGACTGCTTCCAGCTGGATGACCGCATCAGTACCCGGGGTGCTCATAGCCCACCTCCGAGCGGAGCTGCACGCACGCCGCGATGACCATGAGCGCCTCGACACGAGGTGGTGAACTGCGGTGCTCCCATCGGTGCTCTTTCAGCAGTTGCTGCTGCGTTCGCTTTCATCTTCGCTTCACGTTTTTTTCCCGGCTCTTTTTTTTCAGCTATCTTCGGTGCTGTTTCCCAGAGGGGGATTAGAAATAAACTATACATAAGTCTTCCTTTTTTACCAATTTCCACCCAAATCTGTACCAAATTCGCGGAACCTCCGTTTCACTCGATCATGTAGGCCACGGCTTCACCGATCGTCGTAACGTTACATGCTCAGACCGTCACTAACGCCATACGCATCCGTCGCGTATTGCTGCCGGTAAGCGTTGTACGAGGCAGATGTCGAGACGAGCAAGAGTATAGCGAGTACAGCAATGATTACGTTTTTACGGTCCATTTAGTTCCATTACCTCCATTCGTTTCTTTTTATTTCGTGTGTCTCCACGAGTACCAGTATAGAATAAGCTAATCATAAGCGCTTCTTTTTTACCAATTTCCACCCAAATCGTTCACAAATTCGTTTGCAACTGTTTAGTAAGCGTTAGTAAGCACGTTTCAGAGCGCAGCTAGTCGGGTTTCAGGCTGATATAGAGCAGAATAGCTAGTGCCGCAAATTCGAACCATTGGGACACGATCTTGAGCAAGCCCAGGGCATTGAGGCGGTGAAAACCCCACACCAGATGGATAAACGGGTGCGAGGTGACCGCTTGCACCAGCAGGAGAATAACGAAGCCGATCAAGCCGAGCGCGAACTTCGATTTGATCTGCTCGTAGTTCTTGATATAAAGGGCGAGCAGACACAGTAACAGTATGACGTTCCCGAGCGTAATCAGCGCATGAAAATCGATAATCACTGTCTCTGGCGGCGGCATAGGCATTGGTGACATTGTTCCCCCCTCGGTCTGCACGTATCTATTACCCGCAGCATACTTAAAACACTCCTCCATCCCCTGGTTCTCATCATCGTCGTCGTGCTAATACCACGTCACGTAAAAGCGGAAAAAAGGGTGCGTGGGAGCGAGCAGAGGAGAACCCACGCACCATACTCCTTTTCTCCCTTATGGCGACTATACTATACTGTCTCTGTTCACCTATTCCTCCAGATCTGGAGAGTTGAACGGGCCCTCCAGCTCTGGAGAGTTGAACGGGCATTCACCGAATCCCGGTCCGCGTTGGAATCCCAGCATCTGTCGGCCCACAGGTCCGCGCGGACCGTGGCCACCGTCACCCGCGAATTGGGGCCCTGCTGGACATGAGATACCGTACTGCTCGAACAGTTCCTGGTGGAATTCCTGTATCTGCTGCTGTATTGCTTCGCGCTCTTCATCCGTCAGGTTGGCACCGCAGTGTCTCGGGAACCCCGGTCTCCCCTCGTCCGGCAAGTCGATACCGTACTGCTCAGCCAGTTCGAGCCGGAACTGTTGCATTTTCTGCTGCAGTTCCTGTCGCTCCTCGTCTGTCAGGGCGATGCCGTACTGCTGGGCGAGTTCCTGCTGGAACTGCTGCAGTTCCTGTCGTTGCTCCTGTTGCTTCTCCCGGAGTCGGTTCTGCATCTCCTGTCTTTCTTCGTCCGTCAGGGTGACGCCGTACTGCTCAGCCAGCTGCAGCCGGAACTGCTCCATCTGCTGGTGCATCCCTTGCCGCTCCTCGTCTGTCAACTGCCCCAGTCCACAGTGACCGCCGAACCATCCGCCTTTTTCCCGTAATGCGGTATCCTCGTTTGTAATCTGTGCGGAGACCATGGCGAAGGCTGTTGCGATGAGTGCCAGCGCCAGAATACCTGCGATCAGTTTTCGTTTCATCTTCGTGCGTTGCACCTCCTATTTTTTCGTTTCACGATGTGTTGCCACGGTTATTAGATCCAAATAACTAGACATAAGCATTTGTTCTTTCCCAAATTCCACCCGATTGTGGCCCAAATTCAGCCAGAAAGTCGTGTTGCCCGGCCTGTAAGTTAGTCAGTCAGTCGGGCTTGAGGCTGATGTACAGCAGTACCGCCAGTGCCACGAATTCGAAGAGATCAGGCACGATGGTGAGCAGGCCCATAGCGTGAATATGGCGGAAGCCCCGCACGGCGGGCAGGAAGGGATTGGTGGTGAAGGCCTGCACGATGAGCAGGACGACAAAGGCGATCAAGCCGAGCGCGAACTTCGATTTGATCTGCTCGTAGTTCCTCGCGTAGATGAACAGCAACGCGAGCAGGAGGAGCACGTTGCCCAGCGCGATGAGCGCCTGGAGATACATGAGCCACAGGTGTGGCACCGGTTGTGGTGGCATCCTCTTCCCTTCACCTCTTACTCCTTCTCGCCCCTGCTCTTAAATTTGTTCCATACCTTGTCCAGATACTCTTTAAAGACCTCATACTCGCTCTCCATGCCTTCGGACAGGAAATATGCCGTGCCATAGCCGCCTCCTGCTTCGGTGATCACTTTGTTCTCCAGCAGGACCTTGAGATGGTGGCGCACCGTTTTGTAATCCAGATCCAGTATTTCTGAGAGCTGATTGGCGTTGTACGGTCGTTCATTCAAGGCGCGTAGTATCCGTGCACGATTCACCCCGCCTTTCGTACCCACGATCAGCCACCAGATTACCCGTCGCATCGTTCAAACGTAGTAAAAGCTTTAGGCGCCGCAGATATTAAGAGTCCTGAAGGTTATTCGTCCTGCACAACGGCCACTTTTCAGGCTCTTACGCGTCGCACAGTGCGCTATACACGCGTTTTTCCAAACCGCTTTGTCAGGTACTTCTCGAGCTCGATGATAAAGAAGATGGGGAGCGCGATCGCGAACATAGTGAGCCAGTATTCAGCGGGCAGCGGTGCGGTGCCCAGAGGGTTGATGCCGATGACAGGTGGTGCATAAATGACCGTGAACTGTAGAAAGAGCGTGAGTGCGACGCCGATGAGCACCCACTTGTTGGAGACGGGGCTGAAGGAGAACGCGGATTCCGAGATCGAGCGAGCGGTAAAGAGATAGCAGATATGGACGATCATGACGGTGGTGAAGACTGCGGTCTGAGCCTTCATCAGCACCTCAGGGTCGCCGACCCAGCTATTGATCGCAAAGAAGTACATGAAGAAACCGGTAAGGGTCGTGAAGAGCGAGACGACCCCGACTTTCCGAAGGAACGGTGGATCGGTGATCCGCTCTTTGGGGTCGCGTGGTGGCCGGAGGAGCAATCCTTTCTCCTTTGGCTCCTTGATTATCGGGAGCGCGAGCGCGATGGCAGCGAGGAGATTGATCCAGAGGATCTGAACGGGCGCGATCGGGAGACCCCCGCCGAGGTGCGGATTGAAGATGGCAATGAATGGCGCAAGCAGAATGGCGCCCAGGATCAGGAGTGCCTGGCCGCCATTGGTGGGCAGCAAGTACAGAATAACCTTCCGGATGTTGTCGTAAACGTATCGGCCCTCTTCGACGGCGGCCACGATGCTGGCGAAGTTATCGTCGGTGAGAATGATGTCGGCCGCGCCCTTGCTCACTTCAGTACCGCTGATACCCATGGCGATCCCGATGTCCGCAGCTTTGAGCGCGGGCGCATCGTTGACGCCATCGCCGGTGACGGCGGTGATATGGCCAAGCAGCTGCAACTGCCGGGTGATCCGGAACTTGTGCTCGGGCGCGGCCCTGGCATAGATGGAGACGGAACCCACGAGCTCGAAGAGCTCATCATCGCTTATTCGCTCGAGCTCTGCACCGGTCAAGACGCGATCTGATTCGGTGGCGATGCCGATCTGCTGCGCAATCGCTTTCGCGGTCTGCGCATGGTCACCGGTGATCATAACGACGCGAATGCCCGCGCGTTTGCATGCGGCCACGGCATCGATGACCTCATCCCGAGGTGGATCACTCATCCCCTGAAGTCCGAGGAAGGTCAGTCCCGTCACGTCCTGAGGCTCGAGCACCTTCTTCTCTCGCGGCACGCGTTTATACGCCATGCCCAGAACGCGCAAGGCGTTGCCGGCGAACTCCTCAGCCGCACGCGCTATTTCATCACGACGCAGCGGCCGCTCCCTATCCTCGATCAGTTGATTCTCGCACATGGCGAGGATCCGTTCTGGCGCGCCTTTGACGTAGATGTGGTTACCGTCAGTGCCTTCCTGCAAGGTGGCCATGTACTGCTGCTCGGATGAGAAGGGTATCTCGTCCAGTTTCGCACGCTCCGTGGCGAGTCCAGCTTTCCGCGCTGAGACGACCAGGGCGCCTTCGGTGGGATCGCCGATGATACTGTACCGCTTGGTTTCGCGGTCATACTCGAGCCCGGCATTATTGCAGAGGTAGCCTGCTTTCAGGGTTTCGCGTAACTCATCATGCCCTTTTTTGGGCTCAATGGTACAATCTTCGCACAAGAACTCGCCTTTAGGCTCGTAGCCACTACCCGTTACGCTGAACCGCCCTCCCCCGGCGTAGATGCGGGAGACCGTCATCTGGTTCCGGGTGAGTGTGCCGGTCTTATCAGAGCATATGACGGTGGTAACGCCGAGTGTCTCGGCTGCGGGCAGGTTCTTGACGAGCGCGTGCCGGCGTGCCATGGTCATAGCGCCGAAGGCCAGCGTGATCGTGAGAATAGCGGGTAAACCCTCGGGAATGGCGGCGACCGCGAGCGATACGGAGGCGAGGAAGGAATAGACGGGCGGGAACCCGAAGATGACGGCCAGTATGAAGTTGAGCGCGGCAATGGTGAGGATGGTGATGACCAGCAAGCGGGTGAAGTGCGCCATCTTGCGGGTGAGTGGCGTGGCCAACTCTTCGGTCTCCTGTGTCAATTCCGCGATACGACCGATCTCAGCATCCTTACCGGTACCCACGACAATCCCCCGTCCCGAGCCGCGGGTGATGAACGTGCTGCTGAAGGCCATGCAGCGCTGATCCGCGGGTGGTAGACCTGGCCGGGCGATGGGTTCGGTGGTTTTCGAGACGGGAACGGACTCGCCGGTGAGCGTCGCTTCGTCTGCATAGAGGTTTTTGGAGCGGAAGAGCCGGAGATCCGCGGGGACTTTATCTCCCTCCTCGAGCAGCACGATATCGCCCGGCACCAACTCGCGTGCAGGAATGCGCATTTCCCTGCGGCCGCGGATCACCCTGCATTCGAGCGACATCAACTTCCTGAGCGCCTCAGCGGCTGCATCTGCTTTCTTCTCCTGAATGAAGCCGATGATCGTATTGGCGAAGACGACTGCAAGGATGACCACGGTGTCCATCAGCATATCGAGGAAGGTGGTGGTGAGCGCAGCAGCGAGCAGTACGTAGATAAGCGAGTTGTGGAACTGCAAAATGAACTTGGTGAACGAGCTGCGTTTCTTGATGGGCAATTCGTTATACCCGTACTGCTGGAGCCGTGCCTGCGCCTCAGCGGCTGTAAGCCCCTCGGGATTCGCTGCTAGTTGCTCAAAAACCTGCTCGACCGTCTGCTGATACCAGCTCTTATCGTGTGACACCGCGAACTCCCCTCTCTCACCACCCATCCATATATAATCGCAGGACGTGGTTAAATAGTGCTTTTCCGGCCGCGCGACCGCCTTTTTCGTATCCCGGAATCCAGGGCTTACTTACTTACACCGTGTCGAGGCCGGCATTAAGAAATGATACAATGGCATGGTAAAAGGCCGTGGGGTTATCGTGAAACGGGAAGTGATTGCTTGCGGGGATCTCCCCGAGCGCGCAGCCGCGTTCAGTCAACCGGGGCAGGTAGGATAGCGACCGATTCTCAGCGCCGTAGATAAAGAGCTTCGGGACATCCAGTGCGCAGTACCGATCCAGGAGCTCACCGGTATCTGAATACTCGACGAGCGAGGGGCTGTAGTCATAGTACGCCTTTTTATCGGCTTTTTCCAGGTCCGCCGCGTACTCCCGAAAGCCGCTGTTCTCCGCGTGCTTCATGCGGTCCTTGAGTTCCGTGAATACGGTGCGGGTGAACCCGGAGAAGTCGGATTGCGCGACGCGCCGCGAGAAGAAGCAATCTTCGGCAGATAGGTTACCCTCGACGTTGATGAAGCCCCGTACGTTGTTACGAAAGCGTTCTGTGTAAAGGAGCGCGACGAGCCCACCCATACTGTGGCCGACGAGTATGATTTCTTTTACCTGCAGCGCGGAGAGCACCAGGTGCGTGATCTCGACCAGGTCGTCAATGTCCAGTGCTAGGGTTTCCGGGTAGGGTGAATCGCCACAGCCGGGTAAATCGAAGGTGAGGAGCGTGTATTCAGTCAACGCCGGGTATTCGAAGGCCGCCTGAAAGTCGCGCTTCGAGCAGCCGAGACCGTGGAGGAATACCACTGCCACTCCTTGAGTGCGGCGAAGCGAATAGGCGATCTGCACTTTAGACCCTTTATACGTCAGCTGTACTTTTTCAGGTTGCATTGCATGAATGGTTTCCTCGTTACAGCTACCAGAGTCCTGGTATTAGCCGGTATCGTACGGTATGAGCATACTCAGCATAGCCCGGCAGCTCGTTTTGAAGCGTACGGTCTTCCAGGGCGGTGCGGATAATGAGCAACAGGACGACGAGTGCAGCGGGAACCAGTGCCCAGAGTGAGCCCAGCGCCACGGCGGTACTCAGTGCCATAAGAATACCGGCGACGTAGCCCGGATGCCGAACGTACCGATAGGGGCCATCCTGTACCACTTGCTGGTCTCGATCAGTCTGGATACGGACCGTGCTGGAGAACCACTGGTTCACCCACATCGCCCAGGAATAGAGATAAATCGAATAGCCGTACCCGAGATAGCTCGTTATATAAACAGCCAGAGGCAATTCAGGTGACCACCGAAATCGTCCGGCGTCCAGGCAGGCGATAATAACGATGGCGAAGAAGAGCGGGCCGTAGAGCGCCAGGAGGAGCTTGTCCCACCATTTCGTGCCGGGCCCGGGTTTGAACCGTTCCCGGGCGAGCTCGGTTTTTCCAGCGAACACGAGGAGTTGAGCCGTCACGAGCAGCACCGTCACGATGCTGAATACCCAGCCCTGCCAGTAGCTGAGCCGACCCGCCAGGATAAAGATAATGGCGATGATGATCAGGAGCGCGAAGAAGCCCTTAACGACGATTTTAAGATATTGGGAGAATTCCGTAGTGGTGCCGTTATTATTTACCATGTCCTCACCATCACGTTTACTGTACTCTAAGCTCCTGCCTGTTTAAAACCAGAGGGGTAGGAACTTTAGCCCCTCAGTTACAGGACCCTGTCGGCATAGGGGATTCTACGTACGACGAAATGGCTGAGCAAGAAGCAGAGGCTCACCCCCAGGAACGACACCAGCGCGAATTTCAGCAGCGGAAAGATCAGCAGGCCACGAATGGCGTATGATACAGCGACAATGACCGGGGCATGAATGATGAATACCGTGTATGCATTATCCGATAGGTTCTTTGTAAACGACGTATGTGTGTTATACTTTCGACGCAAACTGACAAAGATACCGGTGATAAGGCCAGTGCCCACAAAAGCTTCCCAGGTGGAATAGAACAGCGATTGCCAATGCACTCCACCAATAAACGGCGCTGTATCCTCAAGCGCGCCGCCCATAACACCAATTACAGGGAAGAGCAGAATAGCAGCTACTGCGAGTTTCAGCCATCGCATGCCAACTGAATCACTGAACGTATCAAACCTTTTGTTGTTATAGGCGATGATGCCAACGATGAACAGACTGATATAGCCGTGGAAGAAGCCAAATTGCAGGTTGGAGAAGCTCGCGCCAATCGGCCACCAGATTCGTACAAGAAACTTAGCCAGTGAGAGCATAAGAACGAAGAGGACGAGCTCCCTGCTCTTCGGCGGTTGCTTCACTTCACGCGGTCGTCCCGGGACGAACAACTTCCACAGGGTATACCCGCAGCAAAAGATCAGTAAGGTCTGCAGAAACCAGAGCGGACCAGATCCGAAATAATCCAGGAAGGATACCGAGTACCCCATCGACCTGACATAGAGCGCATACGCGATAAGCGGATTGATTACGAAGAAATAGATCACGAGCGGGATGCCTAACCGGATGAATCGGTCCTTCAGATATATTCTCGCCCCCTTTCGGGAAAAGGATCCGGGGGTGAAGTAGCCGGAGATCATAAAGAAGAAACCCAGCACAAAGGCCTGCACCACGCTATTGAAGAGCGTGAGCAGAACAGCAGAGAGCACGTCCTCGGTGTGCTCATAAGTAATACCAGCTGCCACTAGCGCCATAGGTAATGGCGATATGGAGCATGAGGATGAGCGTGATCAGCAGTGTTCTCAGGTTATTGACGTAGAGTAATTGTGGTCTGCTCTGGTGCGCCATCGTACAGCTTAACGCCTCTCTGGTTGTATCTTATATCAGCCAAATCGTGTACCATGCGCGTACTCGACCGTCCCCGGTGCTCGACACGACGCGAAGATCATGGTGGCGAACGATGAAAGAGCATTTAAATAGCCCGCCCCTCCTATTCTACTATTGGATACCGCAATCGAGCAACAAATACTTGACCGGCTTCTTCGGATAGAAAAGGAGCTGGTTGAGATCCGAGAACACGTGGTGGATATTGATACGCTTCTGAGTAACGAGGAAAAGAAGTTGCTGGACGAAAGTGTGGAGCGAGAAGCACGCGGTGAGCTGAGTTCGTTAGAAGATATAGAGCATTCTTTACCGGATAAATTACACAGAACAGCGTATTGTTGTTGTGAAAATTGATCACAGAGAAAGAGTGTATTAAAAGAGCCGAACCCTTCACCTATTCTCTCTTGTATCATCTCTATACAAACCGTGTCCCGTAGATCTTTCGGGGGAACTCGCCCTGCGCGTACTCGACTGTATGTTTTCTGTGCACCACCGTGTCATCTGCGTACGCTTCGAGCACTTCACCAACGAACAGGTTCTTATCACCGGTTTCTACCTCTTGCTGCACGGTGCATTCCATCCACGCGACGCACTCAGCGATGATGGGCGCTTTTACCTGTCGTGCGGGCAGCGGTGTCAAGCCAGTAGCTTTGAATTTATCGACGTGCGCGCCGGAATGATACCCGCAGTAGTAGACCTTCGGCTCGAGCACTCTGGTCGGCACGTTCACGATAAATTCCTGCGTGCGCTCGATGAGGTTCAGTGAATGGGCGCTTCGGCCGATAGCGCAGGCGATGAGCGGTGGCGTTTTGGAGACGGGCATGCAGAAGCTAACCGCGATGATGTTCGCTTCTTCTTTAACGTCGCCGCAGGTGATCAGATAGTGCCGCATCGGCCATAAATACTCCAGATATTCGACGTCGATATTCATGTTCAGGTCTTTTATACTGGCACTGCTTCCCGGGGAATCCGACCTGCTGAATTGTAACTGTGGAGGGATAGATATTGTGTACTCCGTATGTACTTCTCTATATACACTCATTGAGGATAAACGTTGCGGTAGTGCTTTTCAGTATTCGGTGCATGCACTTTGTGAAGGCGCGTCGGACCATGTAAGAAGCAGGAACGCCACTATCTCGTTTCCAGCCTAAGACATAATATCGCACAGGGTGTTTATTTAAAGCAGGAACCGCGTCTTACAAACGAGAGCATTATGAACTCCAGCTTTGCTGTCACGCTCGACGAGGAATTCAGGCCAGCATCGCAGTTGCGAACACTCTACTACATCTATCTGCTCCTCGGCGTCCTCATTGGTGTGCTGCCCTGGTTCGTCCCGCTCGTGCTCTACATGCCACAAGTATCGGATAATGTGCGCTTATTCATCATCTTCTTGCTTTTGCTCCCGCTGCTCGTCGTGCTCGGCTTTATCGGTTACTGGATTTACCGGTATTACGGGACGATCAGGTACAAACTGACGAATGATGAAGTGGAATGGCGGCGGGGCGTGTGGTTCCAGCAGTCGGGGATCGCGCCGTACAACCGGATCACCAATATCGACACGATCCAGGGCCCGATCTCGAGGATGCTCGGCATCGCGGCGCTTCGCATTCATACCGCGGGCTATTCAGCACAGCAGGCCCAGGCTGAGATCAGGATGAACGGGATCGAGCACTTTGAGCCGCTGCGGGCGCTCATCATGGCGTACATCAAAAAGAAGAAACCCACGGCCGTGGAGACCTACGCAGCCGAGGAGATAGAAGCACCAACGGGCACCGGGGCGATCGTCCAGGAACTGGTGCGAATACGGGAGCTGCTCGAGCGCTCCGAGCGTAAATGAGTAGCACGCGCGATACTGCACAGACTTTGATATGATATAAGTCAAACCTTGGAAGGTATCAGATCGAAATTAAGTTCTCTTGGTAAAGCTTTTCTTATAAAGAAAAGGTTTCCGTACGTGCTCTCTGAGCGTGCAGTCAAGAAGGTATGGGTTCCGCCGAAGGGCGTATCCTGCCTGCCTCGGAAGGCGCGCAGTAAAGTCCCGCGGGCATATCAATACTGGCATGCCGAGGAGCCTGCGAAGCGGCGCGCAATCCGGGATGAGTTGCTGCAGCAGCCCCGAAAAAGGCAATCACGAGCATACGTGCAAGCACAGAGGATATACAGCGTACGCTGTGCGAACTGCAGGAGCTGGATGACGTGTTAGGTCCGGTGCAGTTCAAGCTGCTGAAGCAGATCTGGAAAGGCCAGAAGGTGATACGTGAGGGGCCTTCCCGTGCAATATTCTGGGTCGTGCTCAAACGCGGTAACCAATGCATCGAATATGGTTTGGACTCCGACCCGATCCATAACAGCCGTGTCGCGTGCCTGCCTTTCGTACAAAAAGGCATCATCCAGCTCTGGAAAACTGAGGGCGAAGTGCCCCCGCGTTCGCTACTCAACACCACGAAGAATACGCCCTCCACGATCTCCGTGCTCGATCAGGGTGCAGCCATTGTAAGGGACGGCCTCTCGTCGACGCACTTAGAACTTCGGCTCAAAGGCGAAAAACTTCAGGGCGTCTGGGTCGTAGCGAAGCAGAAAGACTCGAAGTTATGGACGTTCGTGCGTATAGACGGCACGCAGTGGCCATGATGCTCTACTCAACCATCCAAAACGGTAGGACCGGCTATGTCTTCTCGCCTGACGAGGGCAAAGCGTACTTCATACCCGCAACCGAACTACAAGCACTGCTATGCGGTCACATCGGGAAGAAAAAGAAAAGCGAACCGAGTTAATATGAATGAGTGAAGATGAAGGGGGATCCGATTCATTTGTAGCTCAACGTCCTCAATGCGCTGAGATGCCCTTTGAAAACGCCAAGGTTCCGAAAAGCTTTAATATGCTTGTTCAAAAATAATAAGTATGCCATTTTCAGAACGGATAAAACAAGAAGCTAGAAAGAAAGCAGCTTTTCAGTGCTGCATTTGCAAAAGATCCGGTTTGAGTTTAGAAGTGCATCACATTATTCCCGAAAGTCCAGATGGCCCTTCAGACATAGAAAACGCAATAGTTTTATGTTCGAGTTGCCACGCAATTTATGGAGCAAATCCAGAAAAGCGAAAAATGATGAAACAGTGTAGGGATGATTGGTATGATAAGGTTGATAGAATGTACGGACAACAAGCAATTGATATATTTTCCTCAGCTTTTGAAATTCATGAGCAACAACTATCTAATTTATCTTCTGAAGTAAATGATTTAAAGACTCGTTTACGAGAATATATGAATCAGTCGATTAATGAAATGGAAATCACCCCAGAGACAGTTCTGGTCACAGTATCAGAGTTCATCAACGCATCAACATTATATCAACCTAAATCAGATCGTTGTGTAAAATGCGGCTATATGTTAAGAAAAACTGATTTATACTGCCCCCATTGCGGGGAACCTACGTCATTATAATGTTACCCTGCTCATCCTTTATGCGGCGGAAGCGTTCTCTCAACGCTATGAGGTGCCACCTAGAAAACGCTAGGAATGAGTAGGTAATTGCTAAAGAGAATTAGAATGCTTCTTCTTTCACTCAAAGGCTTCAGAATAGGATCTTTTGAGGAGGTTTGTTAGGAAATCTGCTTTGTTAGTAACGTCAGACTTTGACAATCTAATGCGATACCGTCCCCATTTATCATAATCCATTAAATCTAGCCCACTTTCAGTAATTTCATTTTTAAGTTCTTCAGATTTTTTCATTCTTACTTCTAATCTCAAAGCATTTTTTTGGGGCCTGAAAACAACAAAATTTTTTGGTTGTCGTTCCTGTGATAACCCAATATAAAATTTGGTGTAATTAAGATCAAAATCTGGAGCAAAAGTGTGAATATAATCTAGTAGCTTGTCGACCAGAGCGACTGTCTCCTTTGTCCCTCTCTTTTTCTCCCAATAGTTTCTATCGACAAGTTCTTTTTCTTCATCTTCTTCTTCATATCCTAGTGTCATTTGATCCAATACTGTTGTGAATATCAGAGAAATTTTTTCTTCATATCTTACTGCTTTCATTTGTATAGCGATAAGTGGGATAAATCCGTTGAACAGGCTTATGACGTTGAGAAATCTGCTAGTTATGTCCTCTGCAATTAATACGGCCGTATGGTCATAATTAGGATACCTTTTTCTTTCGATGTCCCAATACTCTATTGTACGAATTATGTGACTCTCGTCTGTGCTCCCTAACTGTACTTCAACTTCGTATCTTCTAAATGAATCAGGATCCTGTAGTAGAAGGTCGAGGCGACCAGCTCTAGGGAAAATCCTTTCCCTATCTTTTAGCAGCAAATCACCGAGTCCGAGAATGGATGGATCTTCCGAGATTTTATCCTGAACCCATGATTCATTATAGGTCGGATGATTCTTAAGTGAGACGTTTTCAAACTTGATATATTTTTCGGACATTGCTAAGAACCCCCTCAAAACCCCCTCTTTTAATCAAATTATCTGCAATCAGAATTATCTTCTTCTTTATATTTAAATTTTCGCCTCAAACCCACCCTATTTTCGGCTTCCTTAAGCGCGTTGCTGTTTTTCGTCTTCTCAGTGAAGACCAGCAATGGCTCTTGAAGAAGAAGCCGAACTCGATGCACTCTTGCAGGCCTTAGCCCGGCCCGGAGCGGATGGCGAATACCCGCTGCCCGAAGAGAAGCCGATCAAGTATACGAACGTTGACGTCGTTGTGCTTCCGCACGGCTACAAATCAGAGTATCCGAAGCCCGAGCAGAAAGACGAGGACGCTACGGCGGAGAACGATTCAATCGCGCAGTTCACCGACTCGTTCGCGCTGAAACTCGACGAGGCGACCGAAGAAGACGGGACGCTCCGCGTGCCCGCAACCATCGCGCATTCCAAGCACGTCTATGGCTACAACGACGGCGCGATCAAAGCGGTGAAGCCGTTCAGCGAGCTCGAAGCCGCCGCGCGGTTCGCTAACGGCATACCGGTCACGCGCGACCATCCGAAGGCGGGGATCGTGACCATGCGCGACCAGGTGCTCGGATTCCTGCGCGATCCGCGTGCAGAAAGCGACGTGCTCACCGGCATACTCGAAATATCAGACAAAGATCTGATCGCGGACATCAAGGCAGAGAAGCTCAGCGACGTCTCGCCCGGGTACTTCTGCACGCTCGATACGAGCGACGAAGCGCGCGGATCGCTCGGCGACGGCAAGGAATACAACGCGGTACAGCGCGAGATCTTCCTCAATCACGTCGCAGTCTGCGCGGAAGGCCGGTGCTCGTCGCGGGACGGCTGCGGGCTCAATATCGTGCCCACCACCACAACCGAAAGCGCAGAGCAACCTGCAGAACAGCCCGATCAGTCCGCTACAGTCTCGCAGCTCCAGGAAGCGAAGGACGCGGTCGCGCGGTTGAAGCGCGAGCGCGCGGAAGCAGCGGCGCAGCGTGACGAAGCGGTCGCGCAGCGTGACGCATTGCAGCAGAAGCTCGCCGAGCTCGTGCAAGCGGAGAAGGACGCGCTCGTTGCAGAGCTCACCACGCTGCAGGACACGAAGACTGAATCAGATCTGCAGGCGCTCGATCTTGACGCGCTAACGAAAGAGCTCGATATGGTCAAAGGCCTGCGCACTGCGCGGTTAGCCGCGCCACGGAGCGAAGTTAAGGGCAGAGCACGCATCGATGAGGTGTATGGAAAGATAGGAGGTACAGGATAGCTGTATTCCGTGAATGCACAATATCATTCATCGGCATTGCCGGTTGGGATCTTGTGGAGAAAGAAGGATGAGGACGGGTTCTACGCGCGGTACGACCCCGTGCTTCTGTGCCGCACAACCAGAAGCCAAGACGGAAGAAGAAATCGCTTCGCCGCGGGCCCGCTTCGCGGGGGCGTGCACTACATTTTTTCTGGCCGAGCTGCGCGACGTTTACGGTGCGCTATAAATTAGCTCAGTTAGCAGTCAAAAAGCGTACCGGACTCTTATTATTGGTTTCTGTGAGCGGTCAAAACGTGGGCCTCCTTAAACGCGGGTAGGTTCGTGAGCACAAACATGATGCTCATGGCAAGGTCAAAAGGCGATGCCGGGGCGGATATGCGGTGGGTCGAACGGAAGGTGATCGATGGCAATCAGGTATGGTATCGCAGCGCCTTCGCGGCTGTTTCGCTTTCGCCTGGGCGATTGCTGCTACCGAAACACCGGCACGCGCCCGTTAGGGTGGGTGCGCGCAGATGAGTGCGGACTGCGCAGCGGCACGCGCCGGTGGAGCGGTAATTCCGGTAAGGAAGAGCAAGAAGCCGGTTCGGGACCACAGGACGATCGTGATCTCGAAGGATGCGTATGCGGTGTTGACGCGGCGTGCGGAAGAAGCGGGAAGTGACCGTAAGACAATCGCGTCAAAAGCGATCACCACGTACACCACAGAAAACGAAGTACTCAACGGGTTACAGCGCGCCATTGCGGATAACAATGACCTTACTAGAGCTATTCAAAGCGCGCTGATGGAGAAGCTCAAGCCAGGCGCTCCTGAACTCAGCGGTGAGGAACTCAAGGAAATCGTACACGCGCATAGGGAAATCGCGCAGACGATCAAGGAAACAGCGCATGCGCTCAAGGAGCTGGAGAGCATACGTCCAGCGAGAAGCACAGACGAGCACATCTCTTACCGGTGGCTCGACGATTGCTATCCCCCCGAGCAGTCCCGGAAGCAGCAGGATGGGGATAGCAGTGTGCCTGCGGGTGGTGTGAGCGAGGAATGAGGTTCGAGGTCCAGCTCCCGGGAGAGCAGCGCGGTCTCGACCTCTTCCGCTTCGCCAGCAGGATTTTAGGGTACTCGCGGCTGGCGGAGGATCCGCATCATGCCTGGTGCAACGAGCTGGATCGCAGGCATACACGCTCGCTCTGGCTGGAGCCGCGGCATACGTACAAATCAACGATCTTTACCAAGTCATACCCCATCTGGCGGTTGCTCGGTGATCCGAATCTCAGGATACTGATTGTGAACGCGACTGCGGGAAATGCCGAGGCCTTCCTCAACGAGATCGTGGGCCAGTATCTCCGGAACGAGAAGCTCATCAGCCTCTATTGGAGTTGCTTCAATACCGTGCCACTCGATCCCCGGTCAGCAAAGACAAAAGCCATCGTGCTCAATACGCGCACGCGCAGCTACAGCCAACCCAGCATCGCCACCGTCGGCGCGCTCGGCAATCTCGTCTCCGCGCACTACGATCTCATCATCGTGGATGACCTGTGCAACATTGAGGATCGCGAAAGCCCCTCGATCCGTGAAAAGAAGAAGCGGTGGTTCAATGATCTCGTATCCGTGCTCACGCCGGAGAGTGAGCTCGTGGTCGTGGGCACGCACTGGCATTTTGATGATGTCTACTCATATATCATCAACGAGATCGATCCGAGGCTCCCTGAAGAATACCGGTACTACATCCAGTGTGAGTCATGCTACGACGAGGATGGATCCACGCCACGGTTCCCCTTCGTGCTTCCAGCTCAAAAACTCCACGCGCTCAAGGTAGAGAAGGGCACCTTATTGTTCGCCTGCCAGTACCTGAACCGCCCGATCCCCGAAGAAGATCAGGTCTTCAAGCTCGAAGCGCTGCAGAAGATCGCGAAGTCCGAGATCGATCTGCAGCGTGCGGAGGCGTTCGCGTTCTGCGACCCAGCGCTGGGCGCCAACGATTATTCCGCGATCGTCACCCTCCTGAACTACAAGGATTCGTGGGTCGTATTCCACTGCGACCTCTCGAGAGCGGCGCATTCAAAGCTCATTGACAAGCTCATCGAGCTGCAGGGCTTCTTCAATTACAAGCAGGTCGGGATCGAGGCGAACTCGCTCGATAAAGCCAAATCAGACCCCAACCCCTGCAGCTTCGAGCTCGTGCTGCGCGAACGGCAACACGTTGCCCGGGTCACTGTCCCGTACAAACTCGTCTGGCATACCACGCCGAAGCTCGCCCGCATTCAGGCGATCGAGCCGTACTACTCTTACGGGCAGCTGCTCTCTCTCGACACCTGGAACCAGGATTATCCCGAGCTCGTGGAGCAGCTGGTCCATTATCCGCTTGCAGCGCACGATGACGGGCCCGATGCGCTCGCGGGCGCTATTTCGATGATACTCGCAAATGAGAAAGCACGGCGGCAGGTGCTTATACCGCGTGCGCGATAGCCTACGAACGCCCATACCTGTCTTGTCCGCGCAACCGTGCTCTCGTTTTCGCAAAAGGTCGCCATTGCAGCAAACAAGCACCCGCTCTGATTTCGAGATCCGCGGCACGTGCTTGTTCGCTCCTAAACCTAGGGAATAAGAGCAGGCCTCGCTCGCGTGGCTCAAAATCGTTTCGGCAATGCGCGTTCATGCAACTTCACCGCGAGGATGAGGAAGAGTGCGGAAAAGCTGAGCAAGGCCGCGAAATCCACCGTGAGCGGATAATAGGCCACGCCCTGCAGGGCGAACCGTGCCAGATCGGTGAAATAGGTTAGTGG
Organism: Methanomicrobia archaeon; assembly: GCA_011049045.1. Taxonomy (NCBI): domain Archaea; kingdom Methanobacteriati; phylum Methanobacteriota; class Methanomicrobia; species Methanomicrobia archaeon. The sequence continues at coordinate 61,529 of DSCO01000057.1, forward strand.
TGAGAGTGAGGCCACCGCGACACCCCAGCCCGGCATCTGCTCGATCGGGATAAAGATGCCGCTGATGAAGATCACGGGGAACTTCACAAAGGTGGAGAGCATCACGATGTTGGAGACTAAACTCGTCGGCGGGCTGGAGAAGAGCGAGCCGAGCGAGGAGAAGCAGAACGCGGCCAGAAAGATCGCCGCGAGTAAAATGACCGGACTCTGAACGCCGACACCCAGCGCAACGCCCACAGCAACGGGCACGGCGGAGATGCAGACGCCGAATATGAAACTGGCGAGGATATCGCCCAGGATCAGCGTTCGCATCGTGATGGGACAGGAGATGAGCCGCTCAAGCGTTCGCATTTGCGTCTCCCACGGCATGACCACCGGCGAGACCGAGGTCGCCGTGAAGAAGAGGGTCATGGCCGTGAGCCCGGGAATGAGGAACGCCGCGGGTAAGTTGCGACCGATGGAGAAGGCGAAGAAGAGAAAGAGGGGGAACAATACCCCGAAGACGATCACGGGCCCTTTATAGTAGTAGAGCTGGATGTCCTTCCTGGTGATCGCCAGGACCTTCCAGATCATTCCGATGCACCTCCTGTTAGCTTCACAAAGACGTCCTCCAGCGAGGGTGTTTGCACGTTTACACTGAGGAGCTTCAACCCATTACGCGTGGCGAAGTCCACGATCGCGCTGATCACTTCGTGCGGGTCCGTGGTATACATCCGGTAAGCGTCACCCACACGCTCGGCACCAGGTAAGGGGCTGCTGAGTGGTCGGTCAAAGCTGCACTCCACGGCTACCGTACCACCGAGCCGGCGCCGCAACATCTCAGGACTTTCAAGGGCAACCAGCTTGCCGTGGTTGATGATCCCCACACGATCGCAGAGCAGGCTCACCTCCTGCATGTTATGGGACGTGAGGAAGACGGTCCGCCCTTCATCCCGGAGCTTCAGTATCTTCTGCCTGATCGATCTCGCGCTCTGGACATCGAGGCCGCTCGTCGGCTCGTCCAGAAAGAGCACTGCAGGATCGCTCACGAGCGCCATAGCGAGCATGAGCCGCTGCTTCATACCCTTCGAGAAGCTCTTCGCCTTGCTCGCGCGCCGCTCATAGAGCTCGAATTCACTGAGCAGCGTGGCTGCTCGCTGCGCCGCGTCATGCCGGGGGATGCCGTATAACGAAGCGATGAGCATGAGGTTACCCCACGCCGTCAGATCCACATAGGCATTCGCCGTCTCGGGGACAACGCTCTGAACGGCCTTGGCCTTCGCGGTATCCTTCTGGAGATCATGCCCCAGCACCCGCGCCTCGCCGGCGTCAGGCTTGATCACGCCGGTGAGCATGCGTACCGTCGTTGTCTTTCCCGCGCCATTCGGGCCAAGGAAGCCGAAAACCTCGCCGCTCTGCACGGTGAAGGTCACACGGTCAACTGCCGTGAGCCCGTTATACCTCTTGCTTAGGTCCGTTACTTCGATTGCGTCCATCTGCCCCCTCCAGCAGGTCTATCACGATACGACGTGATTTCAAGCTCCAGACCTTCTCAGGAGCGCCGCCGCCTTCCTCCTTGTATCCTGAAACCGCAAGTATACCCGCTTTCTTCAGTTCCGCGAGATGGTAATACAGGCAGGGCGCCGTCATGTCTTCCTCATGTTCCCGTAAGCACTCCTGTATCTCCTTCGTGCTCTTTGCACCGTCGCCAATGCACTCGATGATCACCCACCGTGTGGAGCAATGCAGAGCCCGCAGAAGCGTACGCAATCGCTCACCCTGACCCTCGTTGCCACGGCACACACGCTTCATACCTCTGCATATCTCAGTGCTATAGTTAAATATTCAAGTAATACATTTTGATGATGCGATGGGACGCTTAGGGATGTCCCAGCTCGTGGTACAATGAACAGGAAATGTGGACGGTGCATTCTTGCGGTGGTAGCCATTCTTGTTGCTACGCTGTTTGTTCCGGGCTGCGTGGAGGAAGCTCCGTCCGCTACGTACACCAATTCCATCGGTATGGAGTTCGTACTGATCCCCGCAGGCGCGTTTGAGATAGGCTCGCCCATGAACGAAGCGGGTAGAGACGATGACGAAGGTTCCCTCCACCGGGTAGCGTTTCAGCATGCGTTCTACATGGGTGCTTATGAAGTTACGCAGGCGCAATGGCGTGCGGTGATGGGCTCAGATCCCGCGTCGTTCTTCGCGAGTGACGACAACCTGCCGGTTGAGATGGTCTCGTGGGAAGACGTGCAGGAGTTCATAACGAAGCTCAACGCGAAAGAAGGCACGGATACGTACCGGCTGCCCTCAGAGGCCGAATGGGAATACGCCTGCCGCGCGGGCACCACCACACGCTATTCGTCCGGCGATTCTGCTGTAGAACTCGACGAGTACGCGTGGTACGCTGATAATTCAGGCACTGAAACGCATCCGGTGGGTGAGAAAAAGCCGAACCCCTGGGGGCTTTATGATCTGCACGGCAACGTCTGGGAATGGGTGCAGGATCTTTACCATGAAGGCTATAACGGCGCGCCGACCGACGGTAGCGCCTGGGAGGGTGAATCCAGCTCGCTTCGGGTTTACCGTGGCGGTAGCTGGCGCACCGTCGCTGCTTACTGCCGTTCCGCGTCCCGCGGCTGCGCCAGCCCGACCATCCACTGCGACGACATAGGCTTTCGCATCGTGCGCGCGGTGTAACGGGTTACTGCGTTACCACGATACTGCGTGCGCTAGGCGAAGTGGCGCGCAAAGCAAAAAAGGGATCACCACGTTACTTACGATCGACGTTAGGAGAATACAGTAACGCGTGCGAACTGTAACTCCCGTCCTCGCTTTAACAGCAACTATAGTACCGATGCCTTTTGTGAAACTTATCATGAGCCAACAAATAGTACTGCCAACAATCGTTGCGACAATTACCGCAGTGGTAGTCTGGCTGCTGTTAGATTATTTCACGGGCGGTACGGTATTTTTAGTAGGAACGGTATTGAAAGCGGTGTTATTTGCGGTGGTTTTTGGGATCACGTATGTATGGTGGTCTCACATCTTCGCTCGGCGCCTGCGGTGAAGAACAGCGCGTCGCTTCGTGCGTCGTTCGCGGTTCGGGAAGGCGTAGTCATCCTTGCGCTCCGCGAACGTGCGGACAATCCTCGACGCTCAGCTTCATACCGCTGGCTCGAGGACCGGCGTTACCCACTACCAGCCGGGCGCAAGCACTCGCAGTCCTCCCAGTATGACCCGCCAGCCAGTTCTTTTATGCTCGGATGTCTCAAGCTAAATGATAGCTGCGACAGGTGTGGATCTCACGATGAATGACGCGATCAGAGCGGACTTTCCTATTCTGCGTGACCTGATTTATTTCGATAATGCCGCCACGAGCCTCACGCCTGAGCCCGTTTTGCAGGCGGTCTTGAGCTACTACCGGGAGTATAAGGCGAATGTGGGCCGGAGTTCGCATCGGCTGGCGCATGAGGCGACCCAGCGGTATAATGACGCACACCGAAAGGTCGCGGAGTTCATTGGCGCGGGCGGCGAGGGCGAGGTGATTTTCACGAAGAATACGACGGAAGCGATCAATATGGTCGCCTACGGCCTGCCCTGGAAACGGGGTGACGAGGTGATTACGACGCTCCTCGAGCACCATTCCAATTTCCTCCCCTGGCTGCGGTTGAAAGAGCGCGGCGTGGTCCTGAAACTTGTAGAGCCGACGAAGGAGGGCACGTTCGAGCTCGCGGATTTCGAGCGCGCCATGAGTGAGCGCACGCGCCTGGTTGCGGTCACGCATGTCTCAAACGTGCTGGGTGCCATCTCGCCCGTCAAAGAGATCGCGGCGATTTGTAGAGCGCACGGGATCGGTAACGGCGCGTTGTTGCTCGTTGATGGCGCGCAGTCCGTTCCACACCTTCCTATCGCGGTGAACGAGCTCGGGTGTGACTTTCTTGCCTTCGCCGGTCATAAAATGCTCGGCCCTACAGGTACCGGCGTCCTCTGGCTCAAGGATCCGCAGAAGTTAGAGCCCACCTTCTTCGGCGGCGGGATGATCGAAACGGTCTCCCGGGATGCGTTTACTCCGATCGCCGGTTACGAGCGCTTTGAAGCAGGAACGCCGCATATCGCGGGCGGGATCGGCCTGGGTCGTGCGGTCGATTACCTCACGGCGATCGGGTCTGAAAAACTCTGCGCGTACGAGGCACGGCTAACCGAACGCCTCGTGGAGGGCTTGCTCGCGATCGAGAAGGTGCAGGTTTACGGCCCCCTGAACTTACGCGATCGGCTAGGCGTGGTTTCTTTCTCGATTGACGGCCTGCATCCGCAAGATGTCGCATTCATGCTCGACAAGACGGCGAGCGTTATGGTGCGGGCCGGTTATCACTGCTGCATGCCGCTGATGACCCATTTGGGGCTGAAAAATGGGACGGTCAGAGCATCGCTCTATCTTTACAATACCGCTGAGGAGCTCGATACCTTTTTAGAGACGATTGCAGGGATCACGAAGGTCATGTAAAGCACAATGAGGTCAACTGCAACGTGAAGAGCGGATTGGTGATTGGTATCTACGATCATCCTCCGGGGGTGGTGGCGTTATGACAAATGAAGCGGGATTAGTGGAAGTATTGAGGGCGGTAGGATATTCAGCGAAGGTCGTGGACTATTACCTGAAGAAGCTTAATGTTGGTGTAATTGAGGGTGTCGAGGGCGTGGATTCCTTTGGGGGTCCCTGTGGCGATAGTATGAGGATATACCTGAAGGTTGAGGATGGTATCATAACAGATGCTAAATTTGAAGCCCAGGGGTCTGCAGGAACATTCGCATCAGGCTCTGCGGTCACGGAGATGATTAAGGGAAAGACGCTGCGACAAGCCAGGAAGATAACAGAGAACACTGTGCTCGAGGATATAGGGGAACTTCCGGTGCAGTGGCATTTGGGCCCCCACCTGGCTATAGACGCGCTCAGAAAGGCCATTGAACGGTTACAATACAGTACACAGTGGGATAACGTAGGTGAGCGATTTGAGAAGCACTAATTTGGACGTGGCAGGATAAATAAAAACTGAAAAATAACTGGGGATATAAGACTGAGTCACCATAGAAATAAGCTTGTAAACTTTACAATTGACTATTATTCTGCTAAATTTAATGTTATATTTTTGATCATTTAAACGAAATGATTGAAATTGCTAAACCATTATTAGAGCCAATTTTTGATTTAATCCCCAATAAAGGCGGTTATATCCTGGATACTGGAACAGGTCCTGGTACAATACCCTTTGCTTTCATTAAGATGCAGAACCTCAAAGATGACATGAGAATGGTGGGAACAGGTCCATCTCAGCCTGCTATTAACTTTGCAAATCAGATGGCAATCAAATTAGAAGTTGAGATTTTTGTCAATTTCAGACTAAGGACCTTTGAGGATATCCCGTTTCCAGATAATACTTTTGATGTCGTAATTTCAAATGCCTTGGACTTATACGAGCTGCTCTATGCAGAGGATTCGATACGGCACATCCTCATGCGGCCTGAGCAGTGCGGCCCACGCGGCTGGCGGCTATGCGCGTGGAGCCGCGCGCAGGGTATTCTACGCGACGAGCGCCGCTCCGCACAGAAGAGAAAAGTAACGCCAGCCGTGAAGGCGGTAGCGTGCACGTAAAGCGCGCTTTCATAAAATTGCTGAAAAAGAGTAACCTTTTTATGAGCACCTACTGACAGAACCAAAAGAGGTTTTAGAAAATGAGGATCGGGATAGTGGTGTACTCTAACGACCCAGAAAGTGTATGGAACGCATTTCGGTTTGGTAATTTTGCTTTGGGCTCGGGAGATGAAGTAAAAGTGTTCTTGCTCGGCAAAGGCGTTGAGTGTGAATCCATTGACACGGAGAAATTTAAGGTGACGGACCAGATGCGGACGTTTATTGCTAGCGGTGGCTGTATCCTCGCCTGCGGCTCGTGTCTTAAAATTCGGAACTCCGAAGGATCAGAAATGTGTCCTTTAACAACGATGAAGGATTTATATGAGATCGTAACGGGTTGCGATAAAATCGTTACCTTTTAAAAAACGCAGCAGAAAAGCGTGTAGTCCGTTTGCCTGCGTTTTATGCGGGGCTGCAACGCATGCGCGGCCTCCAAGACGAGGGCGCATGCAGGGTAAGCACCCGTGAGAGTAGCCCTTCTACGCGCAGGACCTAACAGCAGGGAGAAGCTCTTGTAATCGGGCCAGGGCCGCTTTGCTCGTGGAGTCCGAAAGGTATATTTTTGATGAGTACTGACGTTTAGTGTAAGGTAACCCGTCTTGGTGGGCGGTCCGAAATTCCGAACCCTCGCTATAGGCGGATAAAAAACATGAATAGGGAAGAACTATTCGAAAAAATCGCCAGTCTCCTTAAAGGTCATGGGGTGCAAAAGGTGGCTGTCTTTGGCTCTTATGTCCGAGGTGAGGAAAAACCGGGAAGTGATATAGATATTATTGTGGAGTTTTCAGAGAGAAAAAGCCTTCTTCAACTCGTGAAAATAGAACGAGAGTTGTCTGAGGAGTTGGGAATAAAAGTGGATTTGGTAACAGAGAAATCCATAAGTCCCTATTTAATCGATACGATAAAAAGAGAGATGAAGACGATTTACGGATGAAAAAAGAAGACATTGTATATTTGAAGCATATTTTAGATGCTATAGTCAGAATAGAAAAGTAGACACCGTCGAGAATGATATCCCTGTATTGAAAAGCAAATTGAAAGATCTCATTGAAAAAAGGGATATATAAATTGGGTTCGGACTCTCGTGATCTTTCGGATCGCTCGGTGCTAAAGCGGTCACACCGCCTTTCAAAGGGTGGACTGAATCTTACTCGACCCTCCCCGTGCGGCATGCAGCGAGCCGGGCACGAGTTAACGCGGCTGAAGAGGATATAGCAACGATATGTTTCTATCCTTCCTCGTCTTGCTCCTCAGCAATCAGTGACAGGGGCGGCACGAATTAGTCGGATGCCCAAGTGCGTGAACCAGAGTACTCTCTTCAGTGCCGCCGAAACCCTCTTCAGGAGGTTATCGATCGCTTGGACATCGTCTGGTTGCTCAGAGCGCACACGGTGCTCATCTTACTTATCCACTCAATCTTCCAGCGTCGAGATATCGCCGATGTCCATACCGAGCTCCTGCGCCTTGAGCACGCGTCGCATGATCTTCCCGCTTCGCGTCTTCGGCAGCGAGTCCACAATCTCCAGTTCATCAGGCACTGCCAATGAGCCCAGCTCGCGACGCACGTGGAGCTTGATATCAGGGATCAACTTCTCGGAGTTGTTCTGCCCCTCTTTGATGATGAGAAAGCCCTTGATGCTCTCGCCTTTGAGCTCGTGCGGCTTCCCGATGACCGCTGCTTCCGCGACCGCAGGGTGCGAGACCAGAGCACTTTCGACCTCCGCGGTCCCGATACGGTGTCCTGAGACCGTGAGCACGTCGTCCGCGCGCCCGAGTATCATGATATATCCGTCCTCGTCTTTCGTCGCCAGATCGCCCGCGAGATAGTACGGTGCGATCGTGTTCCAGTACTTTTCGTAGCGTTCCGGCTCGTTCCAGCAGGTTCTGAGCCCGGACGGCCAGGGCTCCTTGATCACGAGATGCCCGACAGTGTTGGGCTCGATCGAGCACCCTTTTTTATCGACCACATCGGCCACGACGCCGAAGAAGGGCTTGCCCGCCTTGCCCGGCTTCGCTCGGTACGAGGGGATCGTGGTGACCATGTGCCCGCCGGTCTCGGTCTGCCACCAGGTATCGACCAGTGCGCAGTTCTTGCTGCCGATGTGCTCGTAGAACCAGACCCATGCTTCCGGGTTCAAGGGCTCGCCCACACTGCCCAGAATCCGCAGTGACGAGAGATCGTACTTCCGCGGCCACGTCTCGCCGTATTTCATGAACAGCCGTATTGCCGTCGGAGCGGAATAAAAGACGTTCACTCTGTACCGGTCTATGATTGACCACCATACGCCCGGGTTCGGGAAGTCAGGTGCGCCCTCGAAGAGTACCGAAGTGACGCCCACGGAGAGCGGGCCGTAGACCAGATAGCTGTGCCCCGTGATCCAGCCGGGATCTGCGGTGCACCAGTAAATGTCATTCTCATGGAGATCGAAGACGATCTTGGTGGTGTAATGCGTGAAGAGGTTGTAGCCGCCGATTGTGTGGAGCACGCCCTTGGGTTTGCCGGTCGTGCCGGACGTATACAGGATAAACAGGGGATCCTCGGCATCCATCACCTCAGCATCGCAGCAGGGCGAGTGGCGCTGTAACAGCTCATGGAAGTCGATCTCCTTCTCCACAAGCTCGTAATCGTCTGCCTCGCGCTGGACGACGATCACCTTTTCCACGAAGGGTAAATTCTCAACCGCCTCATCAACGTTCATCTTATAATTGATCTTCTTCCCGCGCCGTTTCGTCCACGTCGCGGTAATCACGACTTTCGCACCTGCCTCCTTGATCCGCATCCGCAGTGCAGAAGCGCTGAACCCACCAAAAACGACTGAATGGAGCGCGCCGATACGCGCGCAGGCGAGCATCGCCACAACCTGCTCGATGATCTGGGGCATATAGATCGCCACTCGGTCGCCCTTATTCACCCCGAGCGTCTTGAGACCGTTGGCCAAGCGGCAGACCTTATCCAGGAGCTCGCCGTACGTTACCTTCACCTCATCACCGTCCTCGTTCGTGCAGATATAGGCCAGTTTGTTCCGCCTGCCCGACTTGATATGCCGGTCAAGGCAGTTGTAGGTGATGTTCAGCTTACCGTTGACAAACCACCGGAAGTTCGGGTGCTCGCCCGTACGCACCACCGCCCATCGCTGGAACCAGTACAGCTCGTCCTCCGCGATCCGTGCCCAGAACCGCTCAGGATCCTGTATTGATTCTTCATAGAGCGATTCGTACTCTTCAGGTTGGATATACGCCGCGGCCACCACGTGCCGTGGCGGATTGTACACCTGGTTCACCTTAAGCAAGATCTCATTCTTCTCGGTAGCCATCGTTCATTCACCACGTTCTACTCTCACACATACTAATATCCCTGATATAAAAAGTCCAATTCCTGCTTTTAAGGCCGTTTAAGAACGTTTCACAACCGGTATGAACCGCTGTACTCGCTCTTGTACTTCGCTCTCCGCGGGTGTGTGTCAAGCCCCGTAACCGTGTGTTACTGGTATTGAGCGCGTTTTTCTTCCAGCACAGCCTTCTTCACCAGCAATCGCGCGGTATGCTCGCCCTCCTCACGTATCTCGCTCTCCTTGATAACGAGTCGCTTGTTGAAAAGCGGGCCGTCGAGCACCAGCGATTCGAATTCGCCGCCTTCGCCCGCGATGTTCAGGCCTGCTGTCCGCCGTCCGTATTTCGTGAGCTGCTCGTTCAACGCTACCAGACGGTCGACGTCAGCCGTTGTTATCCGCCGCCCCAGCCAGCTGCTGTCCAGTCCGTAGGCACTGACCGCCGTGAAGATCACCGCGAACGTGTTGATGACGAGCCGCAGCTCGGTCTCCTGGTGTATATGCCAGAGCGGTGAGAAGACTCTGAGTTGCTCTTCTCCTGCTATGCGCTCGATGCGGTCCTTCTGATACGTGCTCCATAACGCGCCGGTGACGACACCCTCGATGCCGTAGCGCTGCTTCGCTGCTCTCAACGCGGTACACAGATCCTCGAGCTCTTGCTCCTCTTCGCCCGCGGTCTCCTGCGTTATCAGCGGCATGCCCATCGCCTCTGCCTGCAGATCACTCAGCTCCACGGCAGGCGTGTGGAACATATAGGACTCGGGATTTTGGCTCTTGATCGTGATCAGGCACTCGACGGGATAGCCTGCCTTCTGCATGAGCCAGAGCGCGAATGTGCTGTCCTTGCCCGAGCTGAAGAGCGCGCCCAGCCGCAGGTTACGCGCAGGGAAGAACGTGCGCAGGTAATCGCGCGTGTACCGGAAACCGGCCTGTTTCGCCAGCTTCGCCAGCGCCTTCATTACGTTCGCGCCATACTGCACCGCGCGTTTCTTTCTGTTCGCCGCCTCTGCCAGGCCGAGGTCGCGTGCGATCGCGCGCAGAATGGCCTTGTCCTCGCCGGCAGCCAGTTTATATGCCGCAGGGATTCGTAACGCGTAGGCGACGAGCTCAGGCGCCAGGAAGGGTGCACGCAGTGAGATGCCCTGCGCGTTCGCCATCACGTCGTCGCGGTAAAGGTCGCGTTCATGCATCAGCAGCAGCCCCGAGCGGCATTCCCGATTCACCGCCTCTGGTCGCACGTGTCTATGACGCTCGTAGCCTGCGAAGAGCTCTTCAGTGCCCAGCCCGTAGAGCACCGTCGCCACACCGTCCTTCTTCGCCTGCTCAGCGGCCGCGTACAGGGGCAGTGCGACACTCACCTTGATGCCGTCCAGATCGTCAAGCAGCGGGACTACCTTCTGCAGGAGGGTATCCAGCTGCTCAAGCTCGATCTTCGTTATGGTCAGAGGCACGCCCAAATCCGCGGCGATTCGGGTCGCGTACCGCAGATCCTCCGCCGGTTTCCATGCTGGGTCGTCTACCACCGCGGTGTAGCAGACGAAATCAGCGTATTGTTCCTTGCAGAGGTACGCGAGGAGCGTGGAATCCACACCGCCGGAGAAGAGCACGCCGACCTTCTCATCCTGCGGTACCCGTCTCGCGATACTCGCGCGCAGCATGCGCAACACGTTCTCTTTGAGGTGCTGTTCAGGCCCCGTGAGTTCAGGCGTCACGGGAAAATCTCCTTGGGTGAGGAACTGCAACCGGTCTCCTTTTAAACGGTACCGCAGCCGTATCCGCGGCTCGAGCTCAACGGCGTGGGGAAAGCCCATCGCCTCGAGCACTTTCTTCTCGGAGGCGAATGCGAACCCTCCATGGGCATGCGCGAAACAGAGCGGCCGCAAGCCCAGGAGATCCCGGAGAAGATAGAGCGCTTCTTCGTCCGCAGCGGTACGGGTCCAGAACGCACATGCATACGCACCATCGATCATATGTGCATTGAGCTGTGCTCTCTCGAGCAGTTCCTGGAGCACGGCGTTGCTCGTTTCGCCTTCGAGCTGATACCGCTCTTTGAGTTCAGGCATGTTGTAGAGTTCGGCATCGGCAACGAGCCGATTTACGCCCGTTATGCGTGAATGAACTGGCTGGCGTGAGGCGCAGGCAATGCAATGCAGGGTACCCGGTAACGCCTTCGCCTCTTGTTCGCGCAGTTCGCGCAGTTCGCGTGCCATTACAGCTCTCTCGTCGGTGCAGAGCCAGAAATGGGCGTTATCGCGATCCTGCAGCACGCTCAGGCCCCGTACCACAAGCTCGACCGCGCATGCGGTATTGAAAACGCCCAGTATCCTGGTCATTCACACTTCTCTCGGTTTCCGTTTCGTGCTCATTTGTAACTCATACGGTATCGTTTATCTACTTCATTTCGGGTGTCTGGCTAACTGCGCGTGATTTTTCCGCTCTTTCTTAGTCGGGCGCATTCAGACTTGTTTATCGGGGGAGAAAATAAAATCTCGCAGAAGCGCGTGCTAAGCAAGAAAAAGAGCGCGAAAGAGCGAGATAGAACGAAAAAAAAGAGAAAGGATCGAAGCAGAGTCGTCCTTCCAAGCATCTCCACCGGCTTGAGGACGCATGCCTCGAATACCCTTCACCCGTGGGTGGAGGGAGTAAAAAGGAAGATAACTCTTCCCTATCCTGGTCGTGTCTTTCTTATTTATATCTTCTTCAGCTCGGAAATAACCGTATTAACTTTGTCGGTTACCCAGTACTTCCGGATCGCCTTGTTCTTCGACTTCGGCTGTTCGGAGATCTCGTACCTGCTATCCACGAATCCATACTCCTCCAGCGTCAGCAGATGGTAAGAGACGAGTCGCCGCTCTTCGCCCATCGCTTTGCTAATCCTGTTTATGTGCATGGGGTTGTCCGCAAGCAGCTCCACAATCCTGAACCGTATAGGATGGAGGAGCACGTGCGCGTCCTTCACTATAGTATCTTCCATTGTTATCACGTGCTTATCTCTAACCGCTGTATATAAAAAGATTGCTTATTTCAGGTAACATTTCCCGATGAGCGCGGCATCTGAAATTGGCCCGCTCGCTTCTGCTGTCACGGACGTCGTCAGAGCGTACGGACCGGACCATCTGTCACTCAACAGGGACGTGCGCTACACCATGAGGAGGTTAGGGTGCACCTCTCGCATGGGCTGGCTGGCTACAACGGGAGGGTTGACTGGCACAGCGAAACCTTTTATTTCCTTCTATCTTATCTTTATATGCGCTCTTCTCTATTCTCTATTCACTCAAGACAGCAGCGCTGAGTGAGCGAAAGCGGGGTAGGGTAGTTAGGATATCCCGTCGGGCTCATAACCCGGAGATCGGTGGTTCGAATCCATCCCCCGCTATTGATCTGAATGATTCTTACTGCCGATCTGCACATCCATTCGCGGTATTCAATGGCTACTTCTCCGCAGATGGATTTACCAACGATTGCAGCACAGGCGTTAAAGAAGGGAATCCAGCTCATTGGCACGGGCGACTGTCTCCATCCGCGGTGGTTGGCTGAGCTCAAGCAGTTAGAGGAAGATGACGGCTTCTTTCATCTCACGAGCGACGCCAATGGCCCGGCCACGCGGTTCGTGCTCACTGTGGAGGTCGAGGATCTGCGGCGGGTGCACCATCTGCTTATCGTGCCGACGATCGCAAAGGCCGAGGAGCTGTTTGAGGTTTTCAGGACACACTCGCCTGATATCGAGACTGACGGCCGGCCCACGCTTCGATTGACCGGCACGGAGATCGCCGCGTACGCGCGTGATGCGGAAGCATTGATCGGGCCGTGTCATGCATTCACACCGTGGACTGCGCTGTACGCCTATCATAATTCGCTTTTGGCATGCTACGGTGATATGATGGAGTATCTCTCGTTTGTTGAGCTGGGCTTGAGTGCTGATTCGTCCTACGCGGACAGAATAACCGAATTACGCGATCTTACGTTCCTCACGAACTCGGATGCCCATTCGCCCTACCCGATTCGGCTGGCACGCGAGTTCAACCGCTTTTCTGTCCAGGGGTCGGGTTTCGAGGAGCTCAAAGCAGCGATCAAGCGTGAGCGCGGTCGGGAGCCGGTGCTCAATGTGGGCTTCCCACCGGCTGCGGGCAAATACAATGAGAGCGCGTGCACACGGTGCTATGCGCACTATTCGCTGAGGGATGCAATAGCATGCCGCTGGCGCTGCGCCTGCGGCGGCCTGATAAAGAAAGGCGTGCGAGACCGTGTGAACGAGCTCGCGGATTGCGACGGTCTGCATCCGGAGCACCGACCTTCGTATGTGCATCTGATCCCGCTGGCAGAGGTCATCGGCCTGGCGGTCGGAAAAGCACCGAATTCCAAAGCGGTGCAGGATATCTGGGCGGCATTCCTCGCGGAATTCGGCTCGGAGATCTCCGTTCTGGTTGACGCGCCTGTTGCGGCACTCGAAGCGCTACCCGGTGGTATCACTGCTGATACCATAAGCAAGGTCGTGGCGGCAATACAAGCCTTCCGGGACGGGACCCTCGTTATTATGCCCGGTGGTGGCGGCAAATACGGCGTTATTCAGCTCAAACCAGAACCGCAGGCGCAGCTGCACGAAGGCTTCGGAGCGTACGAGGTTGATTCAGCGCCGATGCCAGTAGCGAAGCGGCAGCTCTCGCTGCTCGATTTTTCCTGAGCTTTCGTGCTTCTCTCTCTCTCTTTCTCCCGCTCATGGTTCGATCCGTTCGTTACATTTGTGCAGATCAGAGGATCGTGAAGGAGGCAAGACCCCCTTAACCTTTAAGTAACCGTGGGATTAAGGTATTGTGGGGCCGGTAGCTCAGTAAGGTAGAGCAGCAGGCTCTTAACCTGCCCGCCGGGGGTTCAAATCCCTCCCGGCCCGTTGCGTGCCCGAGAGATGACGCGAGATTTTTATGATGTTATCATAGTGGGAGCAGGCCCGGCAGGGCTCTTTGCCGCGCATGAGTTTGCCGCGCAGTGGATGGGCGAGGGCGGCTCGAGCAAGCGGATCCTGGTGATCGAGAAAGGCAAGGACGTTGACGAGCGCCGCTGCTTCATCGAGGAAGTGGGCTACTGCAGTCATTGTAAAGAATGCAACATCATGTGCGGCGTTGGCGGTGCGGGCACCTTCTCGGACGGCACACTCAATCTGCGACCGGACGTGGGCGGAGATCTCGCGGAATTCTGTGATCACGAGACCGCATGGCAGTTAGTGAAGGAGGTTGACCGCATCTTTCTCGAATACGGCGCCCCGAAGAAGCTGTACGGCGGTACCGATGAGCAAGTGGAGGATTTACAGCGTCGCGCGGCCTCGGTCGGCGCCAGCTTCATCGAGATACAGCAGCGACATATCGGCTCAGACAGGACGAAAGCAGTGATCAGAGCTTTTAAAGCTGATTTAGAAGCGCACGGCATCGAGTTCCTGCTCAATGCGAAAGTGAGCGACTTGCTGATCGAGGAGGCGCAGGGAGGTCGCATCTGTCGGGGCGTGCTCCTTGAGACGGGCGAGTTGATCAAGGGTGAGTGCGTGCTTCTCGCGCCCGGGCGAATTGGTGCGACCTGGGTCGATGCGCTCATTAAAAAGCACCAGATCGCAGCGGAATACGCGGCGATCGACGTCGGTGTCCGGGTCGAGGTGCCGGCAATCACCATGAATCCTGTGACCCGGATCAACCGCGATCCGAAGTTCCATATCAGAACGAAGCGTTATGACGATTTCGCACGCACATTCTGCACCAATGAGCGCGGATTTGTGGTGAAGGAGGATTATACCGACTTTATTGGTGTTAATGGTCATTCGATGAAGAGCAAGAAGTCGAAGAATACGAATTTCGCGTTCCTCGTGCGGGTCGCGCTGACTGAACCGGTGGAGAATACTACGCGGTATGGCCGCTCGATTGCGAAACTGGCGACGACCATCGGCGGTGGCAAGCCAATCCTGCAACGCATGGGCGACCTGAGACGGGGGCGGCGGTCAACCTGGGATCGAATCAGGCGGAATCTGGTACGCAATACGCTGACTGATGTCACGCCCGGTGATATCTCCATGGCACTGCCGCACCGGATCACGATGGACATCATCGAGGGTCTGGAGAAGCTGAACGAGATCATACCTGGGGTTGCGTCGGACTCGACCCTGCTCTATGCGCCCGAGATCAAGTTCTATGCAATGCGGATGCAGGTAGACGAGAACATGGAGACCGAGGTGAAGAACCTCTTTGCTGCGGGCGACGGCACGGGTTTATCGCGAGACATTGTGAACGCCGCTGCTACCGGCATCCTCGCCGCGCGAGGTGTGATGAACGTCTGTGAGTGATCGCCTGATACGTACGTACGTACGTACTCCGTATCAATCAGTTAAGTGGTTTGTTCTTATTCGGTGGAGCTGTGGTACCAGTACATGATCTCAGGCGGCAGCCCGAAGCCGTCCTTCTGCAAATTCGCGACGAGCAAGAGCGGCAGCGGACTGAGCAGGAAGGCAGCGCGCATATAAAACTGTGTCACCGGGCTCTCCAGGATCATGCTCTGGGTGGCCTCAGAGAGCGCGGATCTATTCCCGACGACCGAGAAGGTATCGGCGCCCGTGGCCCGGTACTCTTTATGCCACGCGATGAGCGGTTTGTTCTCGCCACTCCAGGAAACGAGCAAGAGGCAGTCGCCGCGGCGCGGTTTGGGCGCTAATTCGCCGCTCAGATACGCTTGATCGCCCATAGCACGTTTCACATGCTGCAATCTGATTACCGTCATCTCGGCGACGTTCTTCGCGGGGCCGCCACCGCCGACGGTGACATGACCGCGCGTGCTCATGCTCCTCGCCAGGGTCCGGTACACCTCGGAATTGACGTATTCGTCAATGAGCCGGCCCACCATGGTCATCTCGCGGTTGATCTCGCTAATCACCCACTGGTAATCGCGGCCGTCGTTGATCGCCTCCTTGATCTTCTGAAAGAGTACCATACTGGCAAGCTCGTAGACGTCATTCATGATACCGCGTATGAGCACCCGGTTTGTCTTCTCCGCTTTGCTCTTAGCACCGCTGAGCTTGAGGAGCGTGCCGTATTTCCGCCCGATCCGGCCAATGGACGACCGCGGCTTGGAGGTAACGACATCGATGCTGAACTGCCCATTAGCGTCGTGCTTGCTGATATAGCCCGCCATATCGTGCGCGATCGAGGTGGGCGTGGTGGTCTTTCCGCTGCTGGTGTTGATCACCAGGCTAATTTTATTGTACCGCTCGGCGAGCACGGGTGCTGCGACCAGGATGTTGCGACCCGGGAAGTCGAGGTCCTCCACCATCTTCACTTCCTTGTGGATCTGCCCGATGCCGATCCGAAGTGCGGCCTTTGAACGCCCTTCAGCAGTGAGCACGAGGCAATCCGCATCCTGGAGATGCTCGAAGAGTCTTCTGACCTCGTCCTCACCAATGCTGAGGACGTTCTCTGCCGTCTCGTTTATATAAGGATAATGACAAATGTCCACGATGCTCGAACCATCCCTCTTCCTTACGTTACGTACCGATTAACACCTATCGGTTGATAGGTGCAACATAAAACCTTATTTCTTCTTCTGCGTGGCCCGCGTATGCTCGCGCCAGGAGCTCACCTGCTGACTTTCCGCTTATGCCTATTATCAGCCGCGCTTGCATAAATACCCGTGCATCTCCAGGACCGCGTAATTTCTCGTTGCCTGCTGTTCTGGACACCGCATTGCCCAAGATTTAACTACTGTGGACGGATAGATAGGATAGTACGTCCTGAAAGGAGAGACCAAGAGAGACCGATGAAACTCATCACGCTCGGGTTCCTGATCGTTCTGATCGGCATACTGGTAATCATCGCGGGTATGTTCAGCACGGTCTATCAGTCGTGGAAGACCGGCGCAGAAGTCGGCGAGGAGAAGCCGGCTGTGCGCGGTGGCGGCGTGATCATGATCGGGCCGATCCCCCTCATCTTCGGCTCTGATGCAGGTGCGGTGAAGGTAGCAGTGATCCTGGCGATCGTGGTGATGCTTCTGGCGTTCGCGCTCTTCTATTTACCGCGGTGGCTGGTATAACCGACCGAACTGAGATCACTCTTTCAGTATCAGAAGAAACCACGTATTGGGATACCTGCGCGATAATTCATCCTCCCAATATCGCGCGATCTTCTTCGTCTTCTCTGCGGCTATGCCGGTGTACTGTTCGGGATTGAAGACCTTATCACGCTGGCCGTCCGTGAACTTAGTGAGATAGGGTTGGATCTCCGTATCGGTGTGAACGAGCTCTTTGAGCGTTTTCCGCTCGTTATACGCCCGGAAGGTCATTCGCCGCACGCACTCGTGCGCATCAGGATGCCCGTAATACGAAAGCAGGATATACAGCGGCTCAGCAATAATCGTGTCCTGTGCCCGCAGGAAATTCGTACGCATCATCTCACGGTCAACCGCGAGCCGCTCCGCGATTTGTGAGAGGCGCCGTACGCAGTAATCGAATACAACGAGCAGCTCCTGGATGTAGCGTTGTGAGGCGGAATTCGTGAGGTCGCGCTGATGCTCGGAGATCTGGTCGAGGTGCATGGTTATGGTTTGCGGCATGAACTTTTTCCAGAGGCTCTTCACGTTCTCAAAGCCGATCGGGTTGCGTTTATGGGGCATGGTGGAGGAGCCGACCTGCTCGGCTGCGACGCGTTCCATGACCTCGCTGATCTCGCTCCGCTGCAGGTGCCGCATATCGTCGCAGAAGTTAGCGAGTACGGAGAAGCTGCTGATAATGGTGTGGACGAACTCGGCCATCGGCTCGGGCGGCACGATCTGTGTGGAGATCGCCGCGGGTTTCATACCCAATTCGGTAAGAACTGCGGTCTCGAACGCTTCGGGATCCTCAACGAGTACTGAGGTCGCGTTATAGGCGCCGACCGCACCGGAGAACTTACCGACCAGTTCCTCAGCGGCTTCCTGTACCCTGATGATCTGGCAGCCCCAGCGGTTCACGTACTGCGCGAGCGCGAACCCGAAGGTGATGGGCTCGGCGTGCTGCCCGTGCGTTCTGCCGATCTGGAGCGTGTCCTTTTCGTGCCATGCCAGCTCGATCAGTGTACGCTCCAGGGCGAGCATATCCGGGATGATGACCTTCAGCACGGCATCTTTGTACCTGAGCGCGTTGGCGGTATCCACAACGTCGTAGGAGGTGGCGCCGAGATGTACGAACGGTCTCGCTTCTTTGCTGACTCTGCGCTGCAGCACATTGACGAGCGCGCGGATATCGTGTTTCGTTTTCTGCTCCTCGGCATCGACCTCTTCTGCCGTCAGGTCTGCGGCCGCAGCGGCGATCTCGTCGCTTAGCTCCTGCTTCAACAGGCCGCGGCTCGCGAACACGGCTGCGAGTGCGACCTCAACCTTCGCTTTGTACCGTACGTACGCCTCGTCGGAGAGATACGCACGCAGATCATCCACCGCGTAGCGATAGTCGGTGGGCGAGAATGCGGAGAAATCGATCTCGTTCGTCATTTTCTACCGGTCTGACTGAATGAATCACATATTATTCGCTCTCCGTATAAAACCGTTTCCCGAATTCTGGTACCAGCGCGACCGTTCGTTCGCACACAGGCTGCTGGTGGTCATGCTGCGAGCGCAAAGCTTTCTTTCTTTGCGCGCTCCCTTCATTAATGAGGTACGGTGCGTAAGATGAAGTTCACAGGCTCACTCGCGGCAGCAGACCGTGACAAGGCATGGTATGAGCTGGTGGGTGTGCCCTTTGACGGCAATGCAGGCATCAAAGGCGCGCGGTTTGGGCCCGCGGCGATCCGAAGTGCCTCACAGCGGTTGGAAACGTTCCTGTGGGATCGTAAATTAGAGCTCTCTGATCTGCTCTATTTTGATCGTGGTGACGTAACACTCGAACACTACCGAAAGGGCCGGAGCGATCGTGTGCCAGAGTTTGAGCGGGCCAGTCGGAAGATGATCTTCATGGGCGGGGACCATTCCATCTCCTATCCGCTCGTGAAACATCTTTTCGAGCACGGTGACCTGGATAACGTGATCGTTATTGATGCGCACGCGGATTTCAGAGATTCATACAAGCGTAACCGGTACTCGAACGCGAGCGTGATGCGGCGCATCGCAGAGCTCGTGGGGTTCGAGCATGTCCTCGAGATCGGTGTCAGATCCTCGTCTGAAGAGGAGTACTGGACGTTGCAGGATCGCATAACGGTCTGCGATGCCCGGGCGGTGAGGGAGAACGGATTACCCACGCTCATGCAAGAGCTGGGTGGAGAAGCGGAAGCGGGGAAGACATACCTATCGATCGATATTGACGTGCTCGATCCGGGCATTGCGCCCGCCGTGGAGCATCCCGAGCCGGACGGTCTGGGGCTTGCGGAATTGCTCGCTTTACTGCACGTGATTTCGGCATGCAGAGACATCGTGGCCAGTGACGTGGTGGAGCTGAACCCGCGCCTGGACGGTATGAACGGTCTCACGAGCCTGCACGCGGCACGTGTGATCTTTGAGCTCCTGGCCTGCTTCGGTGCGCGCGAAAAGCGTTATTAACACGGAAGACTTAGTTCTTTACGGCAGAGCTCGGAAAGCATCTTGACATAACCTGTCGTGTGGGGCCGTGTGGTAGCGGACTATCCCGTCGGGCTTCGGACCCGGCGACCTGGGTTCAAATCCCAGCGGCTCCGTTCCCTTCCGTTCCCTTCCGTTCCCTTCCCTTTCCTCATCCTTCTTCTTCTCTTGTTTCACCTGGTCGAGTCGACCGGGAAGGACTCACGTAGATCGAACAATTCGGTGGCGGTGGTCGGTGCCGAAATGAGCGTTTTCATGCGTTCGTTTGCCCCTGCGGATGACCACACACGCGCGTCGTTTAGCTCCGGCACGGTACGTGCTCGTGAGCGGCAGGTGTTTTTAAAGCCTTATATGTAATACCGCTCAAGGTAGAGAGTAAAAAGGCAGTTTGTAAAAGAGGAGAGATAAGGAGGTACTCGTAAGGATGGAATATATATACGCTGCATTACTCCTGCACAATGCTGACAAGGAGATCACTGAGGAGGGCGTGACGGCGGTCATGGCGGCCGCGGGGCTTACACCGGATCAGGGCAGAGTGAAGGCGTTGATTTCCGCACTGAGCGGTGTGGACATTGAGGAAGCGATGGCGCAAGCGCAGCCGGCGTATGCACCTGTAGCGGTGGCGGCGGCACCGGCACCGGCAGCAGCAGCGGCACCGGCAGCAGCGAAGGAAGAGAAGAAGACGGAAGAAGAGACCGAGGAAGAGAAAGAAGAAGCAGAAGAGGCAGGAATGGAAGGGCTCTCGGCACTGTTCGGGTAGATAAGGCTGCTCGAACGGTCGACCACGGGAGGCCTTCTCCCATTCTCTCTTTTCTTACTTTTCGGTTCTCGCGTTCATCGATTCGATTCGTTTCGATTCGCAACGTGCTAACTACGCTCAACGCAGTAAAG
Source organism: Methanomicrobia archaeon (assembly GCA_011049045.1). Taxonomy (NCBI): domain Archaea; kingdom Methanobacteriati; phylum Methanobacteriota; class Methanomicrobia; species Methanomicrobia archaeon. The sequence goes on from DSCO01000057.1 coordinate 81,971, forward strand.
CAGAGTAAAGCAACGAGAAACAGGAGTGCGATTTTTTAGCCTGTTGGTGAGAACGACGATCTTCATGCTCCGGTAGTGTAGCTCGGCCAATCATCTCGGCCTTTCGAGCCAAGGACTCGGGTTCAAATCCCGACCGGAGCACTATTTTACCATATATGGTAGTTCTATCTTTGCTCTGATAGTACAGCGGTATCGCCGGTAGTATCCACCCCCTTCCGTGCCGCTCGCCGCTCGGTCTAAGAACTCCGAGCAAGGCAGCTATTTCCTGCCATTTGCCTTGACGTCCACGAACTCTCTCGAGGCGGCATTCCCCAAAAAGATAAAATAAAAAGGGGAAAGAGGATTAGCGCCTCTTTCTTCCCGTTATCGTTACAGCTGCTATGGTCGCTAGCAAGCTAACAAGTGCAATGAGGCCAATGGGCGTCATCACGGGCACTTGCGCCCGCTGTGGTGCGGCACTCACGATTAATTCGGTGGGGTCATCAGGTGGTACTGTAGCAGGATCATCAGTAAGCTTCTGGGCATCGTTGATTCTATCGCAATTACTGTCGTAGTTCACCGTTCCCTGGTTCGAAATGTTGGTTCCTGGAGACACGTTGGTAGCAACGGTGACACAGAAGGTAAGTTCGACAGAGCCATTCGCAGGAATAGCGCCGTTCCAAATAATCATGTTTGTCGAGTCGTTGTACTCGATGGTACCAGAACTTGCGTTGGCTGAACCATTGATATAAGTTGTGTAATCCGGAATAGAATCCTCAAATTCGTTCCCCGGATTATCCGCTGAGCTGCAATTGCCCGTACTGTTGATCCATACGGTATAGCAAATAACTTCTCCGGGCAATAATGGAGCCCCGTTCACATCCACCGCAACTTTAGTAGCAGTAACATTGGCTTTGATCGGGCACTCGGCCAGTGGATTACTATCTGAATTTTGTGCAGCCCCTGGTATGTTGTACGGTACTGTCGTTCCGTCCCAATCATCCCAGAAGTTCCCGGTCCAGTTGTTCGTTTGATTTATTTCCATGTCTATCGCTTGCGGGGTGTTGTTGAAGAAGCAGTTCAGGTGGAGCTCGTTGTAGAAAGAATTAGCATCGACGTGCGCCCCGGTTAAAAGAGCGGTATTATTCACGATCAGGTTATAGATAACCGTAGTGTTGCTTGAATTGTCCAAGTGTATCCCATGGTCATTGTCATGAACATAGTTGCACGAGATCGTGAAGTTATCGGTATCGTTCACATAGATACCATACTCGGCATTCGAAATCGTATTTCCGTCGACCAGTAACGCGCCAACCGTGAAGGTCGCAGCATCGGCTAGAGTTACCCAGAAATTGTTAAGGTAGAAATAGATGCCGTAACCGATGCCGCGGCTCGTGATAATATTGCAATTAAAAGTAATATTCCCCATCGTAAGTGAGGAGTTGCCCTCGAGGGGCGCTCTCACCGCGTCCCAATCGGAATTGTTAACGTAAATGCCACTTCCGTTACAGGTTATGCCATTGTTGTTCACCTGAACATCGCCAATAACCACCGAGGAATTGTCATTCAGCGCGTCACAATCGTTGCCTCCATACATGTTTTGCAGGTAGATACCATCTCCGCCCGCAATGATGAGGTTGCCGTTGATCTGGAAGTGCCCGAAGATGGCAGTCGAATTGCCGTACATCTGATCGCCCACATCGTACAGGACATTGGAGAAGTACATCCCGTCGCCGGTGGCGTTGATGATGTTATTATTGACCTCGATCTCGCCGAAGTGCACCGTGGCGGAATCGTCCATGTCACCAGCCAGAACGTAAGCGAAATATTCGGTGAAATTCATGCCGATTCCGCTTGCCGTGATGTCATTGTTGTTGATCTGGAAGTGCCCAAAGGTGGCAGTCGAGTTGCCACTCATAGTTCTGCCCACATCGTACAGGACTCTATGGAAGAATATCCCGTCACCGCCGGTGGCGTGGATGATGTTGTTATCGACTTCGATATCGCCGAACTGCACCTGAGAGAAATCGTCCATATAACGGGCCAGTTGATAGGCGAATCGATCGCTGAAATTCATGCCGATTCCGCTTGCCGTAATGTCGTTGTCGTTGATCTGGAAGTGCCCGAAGGTGGCAGTCGAGTTGCCACTCATAGTTCTGCCCACATAGTTCAGGACCTCGTCGAAGAACATTCCGTCACCGCCGGTGGCGTTGATAGTGTTGTTATTGACCCCGATCTCGCCGAACTGTACCTGAGAAGAATTGTGCATATTATAGGCCACCCTCCAAGCGAACCGGCCTAAGCCGCCGAAACCGAAATTCATGCCGAGTCCGCCTGCATCTATGTCGTTATCATTGATCTGGAAATGCGAGAAGGTGGCATTCGAGTTGCCGTACATATAGTAGGCCACATAATACAGGACCTCGTTGAAGAACATCCCGTCGCCGGTGGTGGCATTGATGGTGTTGTTATTGACCTCGATCTCGCCGAACTGCACCTGGGAGGAATTGTACATTTCTACGGCTAATTCGTAGCCGAAAGCACTGAAATTCATGCCGATTCCACCTGTTGCAGTGATGTTGTTGTCGTTAATCTGGAAGTGCCCGAGGGTGGCATTCGAGTCGCCTCTCATAATTCTGCCCACCTTGTACAGGACATAGTTGAAGAACATCCCGCCGCCGGTGGCGTTAATGGTGTTGTTATTGACCTCGATCTCGCCGAACTGCACCGTGGCGGAATCTTCCATCTCACAGGCCAGCTCGCGGGCGAATCGACTGGAGAAATCAAAGCCGATTCCGCCTGCCGTGATGGTGTTGTCGTTGATCTGGAAGTCCCCGAAGGTGGCATTCGCGTTGCCGGACATATCGTAGCCCGCCTGGTATAGGACCCAGATGAAACGCATCCCGTCGCCGGAGGATCTGATGTTGTTCTCGTTGATGAGGACAGTGCCCATGATTGCCGTGGTAGTTCCATACATCTCATAGCCCCATCGATTAAAGTCATCCAAATACATGCCTACAGAGCCTGATTCTATCTGGTTACGGCAGAACTCGATGTTACCCCTGACGAACGATGAATTGTCAGACATGTCACTGCCATGGTTTGTCAGCCCACCGTTGTGGATGCCATAATTGTTGCCTGAACTGATATTGTTATCGTTAACGAGCACAGTGCCCGTAATTGCACTGGCATTCCCAGACATGCGGTATCCCCATTCATCAAAGTCATCCAAATACAGGCCGTAAGAGCCTGATTCTATCTGGTTACGGCAGAACCCGATGTTACCTCTGACGAACGATGAATTGTCAGACATATCACGGCCATGGTTTTCCAGCCCACCGTGGTAGATACCGCGATCGCCCGAACTGATATTGTTATCATTAACGAGCACATCGCCACAGGTAGCATTGGCATTATCATACATCATATATCCCCAGTAATTGAAGTTATTAAAATACATACCCCGATCGTTGCTGCTAATGTTATTCTCATTCACCATAAAGCCGTCCCAGGAGCAGTTAGCATTGTCGTACATCTCAGCGCCTATATAGCGCAGTTGCGGGACGTATATGCCGTAACGGCAGTTGATGATATTATTCCGTGATGTCCTGCAAACCGTGACTTTTATATACGCCTGATCTAATAATTTACTCCATGGCAGGAGCAAATTCAAAAGACCAGATATGTTTGAATCCGGATTGTCCGGACTACCGAAAGAGAAA